>CAYRHB010000026.1:3495-33537 GCA_964424035.1 uncultured Leptolinea sp. | reverse complement strand
AGGGTCTGGGCGGTTTTCACCTGGCCTGTGATGCAACAAATAGAGAAGCCGTGGAACAACTCCGTGAGAGAAAGCACAGGATTGATAAACCGTTCGCGCTTATGGCCAGTTCAATTGACTGCATATCACCGTATTGTGAAATTTCTGATGAAGAACGTCAATTAATTAAAAGCAGACAGCGTCCGATTGTGCTTCTCCAAAAGAAACCTGAATGTACCCTCCCTTTGGCACTGGCTCCCGGACAAAAAACACTTGGATTTATGCTTCCATACACTCCCATGCATTACCTGCTGATGGAAGAAGCCTCTGATTTTCCGGGTGTCCTTGTTATGACAAGCGGCAATATGAGTGAAGAACCCATCGCCTATGAAGATAAGGATGCTCTGGAAAGGTTGACCCCACTTTGTGATGGCTACCTTACTCACAACCGGGGAATTCATATGAGAGTTGACGATTCAGTTATGAGGGTAATCGATGGCTCACCTGTATTTATGCGCCGTTCAAGAGGTTTTGCCCCCGATCCCATACATATGCCTTTTGCTGCACCTCAAGTTCTGGCGACCGGCGCGGAACTAAAGAACCATATAACACTCACCCGCGATTCCTACGCATTTCATAGTCATTATATTGGGGATCTCGAGAACTTCGAGACTTATCGTTCTTTTGAACAGGCAATAGGACATTTTGAGAACCTTTTCAGAGTAAAACCGGAAATAATTGCCTGTGATTTACACCCGAATTACTTGTCAACCCGATATGCAGTTCAACGAAGCGAGAAGGATTCCATCCCTCTTGTTTATGTGCAACATCATCACGCGCACCTGGCAGCCTGCCTGGTAGATAATGGTTGGAAATCCGACGATCCAGTCATTGGATTGAGTTTTGATGGCACTGGATACGGTACTGATGAGACAATCTGGGGTGGAGAAGTTCTTATAGGAGGTTATAACGGTTATCATCGCCGATTTCATCTTGAAACATTTCCACTCCCCGGTGGAGAAAAAGCAGTAAAGAATCCTGCCAGGGTAGCTTTGGCATTATTATCTGCTTGCCAAAATGATTTTGATCCAAGCCTATCGCCGGTAAAATATTTTTCATTGGAAGAACTGGGCGTTATCCAGACTCAGATTGATCGGCAGATCAATACACCACTGACGTCATCCATGGGCCGCCTGTTTGATGGTATCGCCTCCATGGCAGGTGTACGTCATCATGTTTCCTATGAAGGACAGGCAGCTATTGAATTTGAAGCCCTGGCTGATTCGTCAGAGCAGCGAGCTTATATGTTCGGTATAAATGGCAATTTGATTGATTTTAAGCCCGTTGTGAATGCGGTTCTCGAAGACATACATAATTCAATTTCAGTTGAGAAAATTTCTGCCAGATTTCATACTGGTGTTGCAAACCTTTGTCTGAATATTTGTTCACAATGCAAGGATGAAACTGGTATTTCAACTGTGGCAATAAGCGGTGGAGTATGGCAAAATACATATCTCTTTTGCCTGGCAAGAGAATTACTTTTGAAATCCGGGTTTACTGTTCTTTATCACCAAAAAGTTCCTACCAATGATGCCTGCATATCACTTGGGCAGGCTGCAATCGCGGCAAGAATGAAACATTAGGAGGTATTTATGTGTCTGGCTGTCCCTGGAAAGATCATTGAAATTTATGATTCTGCTGGAATTCGGATGTGCAAAATCGATTTTGGCGGTGTTATCCGTGAAGCCTGTTTGCAGGCTCTCCCAGATGCAAAGGAGGGAGACTTCACCATTGTACATGCAGGATTCGCTTTAAATGTCTTGAGTGAAGCTGAAGCCATGGAAACCCTCGAAGCCCTTCGCGAATTAGGTGAAATAGAAGAAAGACTCGACAACGGAGAAATCCATTGACACCAGATACATTTTCCATGTTGAACCAATTCCGAAATGCTGATCTGGTGAAAAATACCCTGGCAGAAATTCACCGCATCACAACTCGCCATTGGGCTCTTATGGAAATTTGCGGAGGTCAAACGCACGCCATTCTCCGATATGGATTGGATGAATTACTGCCAGAAAAGATCGAACTGGTTCATGGTCCCGGATGTCCGGTTTGTGTTACTCCTCTTGAACTGATCGATAAAGCTCTGGCTATTGCCTCACAACCAAATGTGATTTTTACAACTTTTGGCGATATGATGCGTGTTCCTGGTTCTGAAAAGGATTTGTTCAGCATCAAAGCGGCTGGTGCACAGGTTCGCATTGTGTACTCCCCGCTGGATGCCATTAGAATAGCATCCGAAAACCCTGAAAAACAGGTTGTTTTTTTTGCTATTGGTTTTGAGACTACTGCCCCGGTTAATGCGATGAGCGTCATTCAGGCAAAAGCTCTTGGATTAAAGAATTATTCAATACTGGTCTCGCAGGTTTGTGTCCCACCAGCGATGCATGCCATTCTCGGTGCCCCACAGAATCGGGTTCAGGGATTTTTGGCAGCCGGTCATGTTTGCTCGGTCATGGGTTACTGGGAATACCCACCGATTGCGAAAAAATACAAAATCCCAATTGTAGTAACAGGATTTGAACCGCTTGATCTGGTGGAAGGAATTCGTTTGGCAGTAAGGCAACTGGAAGAGGGACGTTATATTGTCGAAAATGCATATAAGCGGGCTGTATCTGAAAAGGGCAACGTTCCGGCACAGGAGATGATTCGATCCGTATTCGAACCGTGCGACCGTGGATGGAGAGGGATTGGCGAGATCCCCATGAGTGGACTGTGCCTCCGTGATGATTTTCATGAATTCGATGCAGAACGCCGGTTTGACGTGGGCGAAATAAGGACAAAAGAATCGGAAATTTGTATCGCCGGCCAGATACTTCAGGGAATAAAGAAGCCGGTTGATTGTCTGGCATTTGGTACAGTCTGCAACCAGGATCACCCGCTTGGGGCTACCATGGTCTCTTCCGAGGGTGCGTGTGCTGCATACTTGCGATACGGTCGAGCCAGAAAAGGCATTCCGGAGAAATAACATGACAACCAATTTATCAGCATTCGAAGGTCCGGTTTGCCCGGTGCCGTTGCAGCATCATAAAACCATTGTCATGGGGCATGGCAGCGGCGGACGCATGACGTCGGATTTGATCCGTTCTGTATTTCAACCGGCATTCTCAAATCAAGCCTTAAACGAAGGCAATGATTTTGCCAGTATGCCTGTTCCTATTTTGATTTCCGGAGAAGGCAAACTTATTGTTTCAGTTGATGGGCATATTGTTAAACCAATATTTTTCCCCGGAGGAGATATTGGTAAACTGGCTATCTGTGGCACGGTAAATGATGTTTCGGTGTCCGGAGCCAAACCTTTGTATATTACCGCCGGCTTTATCCTTGAAGAAGGTCTGCCGGTTGATACCCTGATTACCATTGTAAATTCCATGAAACAATCAGCTGATGAGGCGGGAGTCATCCTTGTAGCCGGTGACACAAAAGTAGTGGAAAAAGGAAACGCGGATCAGATATTTATCACCACTACCGGATTTGGCTGGCTGGAAAAGAATGTGAATATTGGCGGTCAATATGCCCAACCGGGTGATGTCGTTCTTGTTTCCGGCACAATGGGTGATCACGGTATAGCCGTTCTTTCCGCCCGCGGTGAGTTGGGATTTGAAGCCAGCATTCAATCTGATGTTGCACCCCTTAATACCATGGTTCAAGCGATACTCGAAGCTGCCCCAAACACGCATGTCCTGCGCGATCCAACCCGTGGTGGTCTTGCCACTACATTAAATGAGATTGCTTCTCAAAGTAATGTCGGGGTTTCTCTGGATGAAGAGGTAATCCCAGTACACCCTGTAACCCGATCTGCCTGCGAAATGCTTGGTTTCGACCCTTTATATGTTGCTAACGAAGGGAAACTGATCGTCATTACTCCACCAGAAGAAGCAGATGCTGCGTTGGAAGCCATGCGTAGTATGGAATATGGGAAAAATGCCGCGTGTATCGGGCAGATTGAACAGGACCATCCCGGGAAGGTTCTGTTAAAAACACCCATAGGCGGCACACGGCTTCTGGATGTTCTTGCCGGAGAAATGCTCCCCAGGATTTGTTAATGTGTCTTGAAGATTCAAACATCGTAATTTATACTTGTCAGGTTATATTTACCTATCCCAATTTTGAGAGGGTTTTATGAAAATCGATTACCAGGAAACAACAAGTGATCTCCTGAAACGGATCGATATCCACAATAAATACGGCGGTCGTGACATTGACACCTGGATGTTGGATCTGATTCAATTAAAAAAAGGCGACACGATCCTTGATGTTGGATGCGGCGCTGGAAAACAATGCTTTTCTTACTACAAACATTTGGATGGAGAAGCAAAAATTACAGGCGGTGACGTCTCAGATGAATTACTATCACAGGCTCATCAGGAAAACAAGAAAATTAATAACGCAATACGTTTTATGTCATTGAACTTCAATAAACCATTTGACCTGCCTGACAATACTTTTGATTTTGAGTCCTGCTGTTTTGCCATTTATTATGCGGAAGATATTCCATTCACCATCCGTGAAATGCACCGGGTATTAAAATCGGGTGGCCGTTTGTTTTCCAGTGGACCAATGCCTGAAAACAAGAAGCTATTTTATGATGTCATCCGGGAAGCCACAGGGAAAACCATACCCCCAATGCCGGGAAGCTCGCGATACGGAAGTCAAATCCTGGCAAGTATGCGCAGCACATTTTCGAAAGTCGATGTACATTTATTTGAGAATCCGCTGACTTTCGAAACGGCCGAGCCTTTTGTTGAATACACCAGGGCATCCCTCTCTGAAGACCGAAAACTTTGGACCAGTTTCTTCAATGATAAAAAGGAATTTGAAGAGATCATGGGCAAGATCCAGACTGTTGCCGAGAAACGGATCAAACAGGATGGAAAATTGGTGATGACCAAAGTTGTAGGCGGATTCCTGGCTACGAAGTAATCATGGGCGCATCCTTAACCTTCTCAGGAAAACGGGTTTGCTTTATAGGCGCCCATCCGGATGATATCGAACTCGGCGCCGGTGCATTGATCGCCCAGATCGTTTCTCAGGCAGACGTGCGGTGCGTTACTTTATCTGACAACAAGAAAAATCCTGATTTGCAGAACCTTGTTGAAGAGCATTACGCCAGTATGGCGGTTCTTGGTGTTCCTCGTGAGAAAGTGATACTCGGGGAGTTTGAAACCCGACGGTTTCCACATGCCCGGCAGGAAATTCTGGAGTACATGATCAAATTGAATCGTGAATTCAACCCGGATATTGTATTCGTACATACACGGGCTGATATCCACCAGGACCACGGGACTGTAACCGAGGAAGCATTACGTGCATTTCGGGGTACAACAGTTCTCGGTTTTGATGTCATACGATCCAGTTACGGTTTCTTCCCGAATTTCCTGGTTGAAGTATCTGAGTCTGATGTCCAAAAGAAAATCGATTCCCTCAAAGAATACAAAACATATGCCTCAAGGTATTACTTCGAAGCAGACCTTACCAGATCGACGCTTGTACGGTATGGAGCAATAGCGGAACGCCCCTATGCAGAAGGTTTTGATATCCTCAGGGTAATTGGTAAATTTGGATGTATCAGCTGATAGTAGAGATAAAACAATCTCCCGGTTCTAATCGGGAGATTGTTTTGGAATTTCTATGTAAACAATGTCATTTTCAATTTTAACCGGATAGACTGGTATATCATGAAATGCCGGGCCTCTGATCGATTTTCCGGTCCGTATATCAAACAATGCGCCATGTCTGGGACATTTGATCTGAAACTCGTCAACTTCTCCATCACCCAATGGTCCGTTGTCATGGGTACACACATCACCAAATGCATACAGCTTACCGGAAAGATTGATTACTACTACAGGGTTTCCGCCAATCTCAAGGTATAACCGTTCATTTTCAGGAATTTCGGAAAGTTCAGCAATCTTTACATATTCATCTGGTTCAATATCAACCATGGATCACTCCAATTCCGAGATTTCGCTATCCTTGCCCACACCGTATACTCCAGCTTTCAAGACTTTCAAAGGCAACAAGGCACATTTTAATCTAACAACCCCAAGATCGATCCCCAACAGGTCCAGCACATCCTGTTTACCGAGTTTCTTTACCTCATCTAATGATTTTCCAATGATCGATTCGATCAATAGATCTGCAGAAGCCTGTGATATGGCACATCCTTCGCCGCTAAACACAGCCTCGGTGATAATCCCTTTGTCATCCACCCGTAAATCTACACGAATATGGTCGCCGCAAACAGGGTTTTCATCCTCATAGGTATAGTCATTGGGCTCCAATTCACCACGGAAACCCGGATTTTTGAATCGTTCAATAATTATTTCCCTGTAAAGATTATCCATACTTCACCTGAAATCAATCAAATGTCAATTTAACCTTGTCTAATGCGTGAATCAATTTATCAACGTCAGATTTGGAATTGTAAATATAAAAACTGGCACGGGTGGTTGCCGGAAGACCGAATTTGATATGCAATGGTTGGGCACAATGATGTCCGGCACGTACACACACGCCCTCACTGTCGAGGATCTGGGCAATATCATGTGGATGAATGCCATCTAGAACAAAGGATAACACCCCGCCTCTTCCTGTCTCAGGCCCAAGCACTTTTATTCCCCCACTGTCGGCGAGACGTTGGAGACCATATGCAGCAATCTCCTGTTCGTGTTTGGCAATTTCCGCCATGCCAATGGAAGAAAGATAATCAATGGCCGCGCCAAACCCTACCGCTTCGGCGATCGCGGGAGTTCCAGCTTCGAATTTTGAGGGAACATCAGTGGTCGTGAATCCGGAAAAAGTTACTTTACGGATCATATCTCCGCCTCCCAGGAATGGAGGCATTTCGGTAAGGATGTCCATCTTTCCAAAAAGTGCACCTATTCCAGTTGGTCCGCACATTTTGTGGGCGGAAAAAGCAAGAAAATCAGCATCAATTTCTCTTATATCAACAGGAATATGAGGAACGGATTGGGCTCCATCAATCAGAACCATCGCCCCAACAGCATGGGCCATTTCAGTGATCTCTTTGGCTGGAGTGATTGTTCCCAGCACATTGGACATATGCGAAAAAGCTACAACCCGGGGGTTCTTTTCTAGTAAAAGGCTGTAGGTGCTCATATCCAACAAGCCATTTTCTGTCACCGGGATGTATTCAATTTGAAGACCTTTTTCTGATGCCAGCATTTGCCAGGGAACAATGTTGGAATGATGCTCCATTTCTTATATATGTTATATAAAAATTTTTTAAATTTTTCCCGTCCCCATTTAAATGGAACAATTTTTTTGTTTTTTTTTTTTTTCTGGTAAATATGATATTTCTTGAAGATGGTGCGTTAATAAATCTCGCTACTTTAGCCCGGGCATCCTCATACATACTGGTGGCTTCTTCAGAAATCGTATAAACCCCGCGATGAATGTTGGCATTGTGCAATTGGTAATACGAATCCATGGCATCCAGCACAACCTGGGGTTTTTGTGAGGAAGCTGTTGAATCAAGATATACGAGTTCTACGCCCGGATGCACTTCCCGATTAAGAATAAGAAAGTCGTTCCGTATAGCAGCAAAATCTTTCATCGTTGTTAGAGAAGGTCTGCCCGGCTTGCAACAGTAGAACGGGAAGACCTGGATTTCAATGGAGCGCGCATATGAGGCGAATCCTGTTGAAACCACAGAATATGATCAGGAACCATCCATCCGTCGGTAAGATAAACATTTACACGGAATTGAACGGCAACCATCTTAGAGTCGACCTGAACTACTATTCCACGAACCCATCCGCGGACGCGGTCACCGCCTTTTTCGTGATCGGCCAATACCTCAACGGTATCGCCCACATCGAAGTAATTATCCGGTGTCGGATCTTTCATAAAAGGTACAGGTGCCACAGTCAACTCCTAATTTTAAGTTAATCGATTAATGATACCACAATTACCAGGATACAGCCATTTTTTCGTGAATATATTTTTGAAAACGGTCACGCACACCGTCAAATGGTATTCGCTGCATGATCGAATCAAAATATCCTTCCACAATCAATTGCTCAGCTTCCCTTCGGGGAATTCCACGGCACATAAGATAGAAGACTTCATCTTTATCGATCTTTCCAACAGTTGCGCCGTGGGTGCAACGAACATCATCTGCCAAAATCTCCAGACCTGGTAGTGAATCTGCATGTGCATTTTTACTTAGAACAAGGTTCCGGTTGGCTTGATATCCGTCTGTTTTCTGAGCGCCGGGTGCAACATAAATCATCCCCTGCCATACTGAACGACTGTCATCTAACAGTGCACCTTTGAAAAGGAGATCGCTGGTTGTATGAGGCGCCAGGTGATTCTGTTGCGTGTCATGGTCAAGGTGTTGTTTTTCATTTGTAAAGTAGAAGCCTGACATTTTTCCGACAGAACCCTGACCAACAAGATCAAGATCTGTAAAATTTTTTGTTAAATGGCTGCCAATTGCTCCGAATGTCCACTCAATGGTCCCATTCTCTTCAACATGAGCACGTTCATTGGAAAAATTCCATACATTCTTACCCAATGATTGCAATTCCACAAATTGTAATCTGGCGTTTTCCCCTACGAACAATTCAACAACACCAGCGTGCATCGTGGGATTTATGTTTTCTGAAGGAGAAGCGTTTTCGTGAATATACGTTACTGCGGAGTTCTTTCCCAATACCACGATCACATGTGAAAGATAGGCAGTTTTTTCTGCGCCAGCCCAATAGAGACTATGGAGTGGCAGTTCAACTTTTACATTTTCTGGTATATAAAGAAATATTCCTTCACTTCCAAATGATTGAACCAGGGAGGGAAAAATACCTTCATTTGCTTTAACGACTTTCCCAAAATAAGCACTCAACAGATCCGGCTTTGAGGCCATTAAAGAACTGAAAGTGGAAAATACCACACCAATCTTTGCCAACTCGGGATCTAAATCCACTACAGAATCAGGTCCGCACAGAATGATTTGACCGGCTTGGTGTTTATCAGTCAAAGGTTGAAGATATTCCTCAGGAACCCTGGGAAGATGCTGGAATTCGCCCTTCACAGGCAAACGGAATTGAGCTGGATTCAGTCGGGCAATATCCGTGCGTCTCCAGGCTTCTTCGGATGTGGTTGGAAGCTTGCCTGTTTTATATGATTCATAGGCGCGCTTCCGAAGCGGATAAATGACATTGTTTTCTGTATGAGTTTCAAAAACTTCATCAGTAAATGGAAAAGTTGTGGATTTTTCGGCAGCAGCCTGACGGCTACGACGTATTAGAACTGGAGTTTCAGTCATGATGATTATTCGTATCCTGGCAAATTGAATTAACCAATGGACCCTTCCATTTGCAATTGGATCAATCGATTCATTTCCACTGCGTATTCCATGGGTAATTCCTTAACCAAAGGTTCAATAAAACCGGAAACCACCATGGTTGTTGCTTGCTCTTCGCTCAGGCCGCGGCTCATGAGGTAAAAAAGTTGCTCCTCACCCACTTTACTGACGGTAGCTTCATGTCCAATTGTTACATCATCTTCGTCGATTTCGATATATGGATATGTATCCGAACGGGATTCGGGATCCAATAAAAGGGCATCACAAACTACGTTGGATTTGACATCTTCCGCGCCCTTGTATACTTTCAATAAACCGCGGTATGAGGCACGTCCGCCGTCTTTACTGATGGATTTGGAAGTGATTTTACTGCTGGTATGGGGTGCAAGGTGAACCGCTTTTCCGCCTGTATCCTGCTGTTGTCCTTTCCCGGCAAAGGCCATGGATAATATCTCGCCTCTTGCGCCCGGGCCGACAAGATAACAGGATGGATATTTCATTGTTACTTTGGATCCAAGGTTTGCATCCACCCATTCCATCGTACCGCCTTCGTGAACGACAGACCGTTGCGTAACCAGGTTATACACATTATTAGACCAGTTTTGTATGGTCGTATAACGCACCCGGGCATCCTTTTTCACAATGATCTCAATCACACCACTATGGAATGAATCTGTTGTGTACTGGGGCGCTGTGCAACCTTCCACGTAATGGACCTGTGCCCCTTCATCAGCAATGATCAAAGAACGTTCAAATTGACCGAGGTTGGCACGATTCATTCGGAAGTATGCTTGCAAGGGGAGTTCAACCTTCACACCCTTTGGAACATACACAAATGATCCCCCCGACCAGACTGCACTATTTAAAGCAGCGAATTTGTTATCCTCGATAGGGATCACGGTTCCAAAGTATTCCCGGAATATATCAGGATGCTGGCGCAATCCCTCCTCAATGCTCAGGAAAATTACACCAATCTTCTCCAAATTTTCCTGGATGGAGTGATATACCATCTCCGACTCGTATTGGGCACCTACCCCGGCCAAGAATTTTCGTTCCGCTTCAGGTATACCCAGTTTATCGAAGGTGTTTTTTATTGTGTCAGGAACATCCTCCCAACTTCGACCTTCTGCTTCAGCGGGTTTTACGTAGTAATAAATGTTATCAAAATCCAGGTCTTTAATATCTGCTCCCCATGTGGGCATGGGACGTTTTTCAAAGTGTTCCAGCGCTTTCAGCCGAAAATCCAACATCCATGAAGGTTCACCTTTCATGGCAGAAATTTGTTCCACAACTTGTCGGTCAAGGCCCCGTCGGGTTGAAAAAACCGACACGTCTTCATTGCTAAATCCGTACCGGTAATCGCTCATTTCATTTAGGAATTGAGCCTGTGGTTCGATGCTCATTGAGATTCTCCAGTATTATGATGGCGGAATTTAACTAGGCGATTTCGCCGTTCTCTAGTTTTTCCCGAACCCAGCTATACCCATGTTCTTCTAGGTCCAGAGCCAAATCAGGACCACCTGATTCCACGATCCGTCCATCCATCATCACATGCACAACATCAGGGCGAATGTAATTCAGAATTCTTTGATAATGTGTAATGACCAGTACACCCAGATCTGGACTTCTTAAAGTGTTTACACCTTCAGAGACAATCCTCAGGGCATCAATATCAAGACCGGAATCGGTTTCGTCAAGAATGGCAATCTCGGGTTTCAACATGGCCATCTGCAACACTTCCGCCCGCTTCTTTTCTCCGCCTGAAAACCCTTCATTCAAGTACCGTCCGGCAAAAGATGTATCTACTTTCAGCAATTCCATCTGTTCTTTCATGATCTTCCGGAATTCCAAAATGGGAATACCTTTATCCTCAGGATTTTTTGCTTTACGGTGGGCGTTCATTGCCGTGCGCAAGAAATTAGCCAGTGTAACGCCGGGGATCGAAACCGGATATTGAAATGCCAGAAACATACCCAGGTGTGAGCGTTCTTCGGGGGAAAGTTCAAGGATATTAATCCCCTTAAAGAACACTTCGCCTTCTGAAACTGTATAAGCCGGATGTCCCATCAATGTGTTGGATAATGTGGACTTCCCGGTACCATTTGGGCCCATAATCGCATGGACCTCGCCCTGTGGAACAGTTAGATTCAAGCCGTTAATAATCGGTTTTCCATCGATATGAACATGAAGGTTTTTGATAACCAGTTCACTCATTTGCACATACTCCCAAAAGCTTCTAATGATTGCTAAAAGTCTACCATTTTGGTGGGATTATGTCAATATTTAATATAATATTATTAATAATTCATCTTATAGAATGAAAAGAAATTACCTAAACTTGAATCTTTAAAGGTTGATACTGGAATCTAAATTGATTGTTATCGCTCCGGATTTTTCTTCAATGGAGATATTGGGTATATCCAACCGGGTGAGTAGTAATTCCGGGATTTCGTTATGTGAGGATAGAGCAGCAAAAATTACCCGCTTGTCTTCAAAATCAATTAACCGGACAGTTTCAAATTCTTTTATCTTTTCCAGAGCCTTTTGAATGGCTTCAATATCCTGAATGGAATGAGTTCCTTTGATCTCGATGGAGACTTCTCCGGGGAGAAATTTTCTCTCATTTCCCGTTGGATCGAAAATCGAGGTTGAAATATCAGCTATCGACATATCTGCTGTTTGCTGAACATTTACAGATTCATCACCGGTATTCTCCAGGGTGTCAGAGAAGCAGACTATTTCCTTCCGTTTATCAACTGCTTCGCGTAAAGCTGTATCACATTTTTTGAGAAGGTCATCATCTGTGATAGAGTCGAGAGGAAAACTGGCAATTCCAAAATAACTCTGCTGTTTCAAGCGTTTTTCAATCTGGACTGCAAGACGTTTTGCAAAAATTTTTCCGCCGTCTATATCTGTCTCGGGTAGAATCACACCAAATTTATCTATATTCAGGAATAATGTGTCAATATTACGGCAATTGCTGAACAAAAGTTCGCTGACTTCAGCCATAATGTGTTCGCGATTGTCCAATCCGATTTTTTCAGCCAGCAACTCCCAACTATCGATCTTGAACATGATGATAACCAGCTTCTTCCCGAATCGTAAGCTTCGTGAGATTTCAGTCGATAACAGACGACGGGCATAGTGAAAACGCATAAGCCCGGTTTTATCATCTTTTATTCTCATCTCTTCTATCAATAAATGGTCACGTTCTACTTTTTTCGCAACCGCCTGGAACTGTTTGCTGGTGTTCCAGGCCAGGTACGCAGTTCCTATCACGGCTGTGGAGAATGTGATAAATACCAGAATACTGGAGGGTTGGATTCCGTAAAGAATTTTGATCATCACTCCATAGACGATGATCGTTAATAGGTTTACGCTGAATACAAGGATTCCAGTCCCCAGAGCCAATGACGAAGCAGAAACGGCTGCCAGGATAAGAATCCCTGCCATGGCTGTATTGATATCTGCGTAAAAGAATGCGGCACAAGATATGGCCAACCAGATGCTGAGAAGTGCTGGATACAGAAGCAGTCCGTTGGTTGGAATATTATTCTTCATTCACCTGTAGTCCTTTTGGTAAATTGGCGTCCAGACATTGCATATGTATTTTAACGATGGACGCATTCTCATGCAACCTTGCAGTATTCCTTATTTTAGATAATTTATAGTATAAATATCTTGTATATTGACGATATTTAAACTCTCATGCTATACTATTCAGAGTTAACAATGGATTTGAGGGTTTATGAAAAGTACAAAAGATAAAATTCTCGAGACTCTTCTGGAGAATCCCCAATCTTCAATCAATGACCTGGCTGAAGCGGTTTCCATCAATTCCATCTCCGTGAGGCACCATTTATCCAGCCTTCTGGTTGACGGTTTAGTCCAGGGAGAAGAGGAGCATCACGGTGTAGGCAGGCCGCGGACGGTCTACTCATTAAGCCAGAAGGGTATGGAAAAATTTCCGAACCGTTATTTTGAGCTTACATCCCGTTTGCTGGATCAGATGAAAGAATCTCTTCCACCTTCTGTGATCAATAAATTCTTTACAGATATTGCCGAAAACATGCTGAAGGATTTTGAAAAGTCAACGGAAGGTTTCTCCACGGAAGAAAAATTGGATTACATAAAAGAACTTCTTCAGAAACAGGGTTTTTCTGTCGCCTGGAAAAAGGAAGATTCACGGTATTTGATCTATGAGAATGGGTGTCCATATTTCCATATCAGCCAATCACACCCTGAAGTCTGCTCAGTGGGACATACATTGATCTCAAAAGTCATGGACATTCCAGTATCAAAAGTGTCCTGTGTTCTGAATGGTGATTCAAGTTGCGCCTATAGTTTCTCTGATGGCAAAAAGGAACGGATCCAATCATGACAGCCACTCCAGGGACAAACCGGCCCGTCTGGCAGGCAGAAACAACCCATCCGGAATTGATGTCTTCACTGAAAGCATCACTGGAACAGGTTGTCGATCCGGAGATTGGATATAACATTTTGCAGCTTGGACTCGTTCGGGATGTAACCATTGAATCGGATATGGCTGTGATCAAAATGATCCTGACCACTCCGTTTTGCCCGTACGGACCCGCCATGTTGGAAAATACCCGCTTAAAAGCAGAAGAAGGGTTAAATATGTCCGCCCGCATCGATTTCGGTATGGAAATGTGGGATTTTTCCATGATGGAAGAAGGTCTTGGCGGGGAATGGGGTCTTTTTTGACCTCCAAATGAATTTTGCCATACAAAAGGTTCCGTCATTTGGAACCTTTTTTTTGTTAATTACGGTATGATTTTCTTTGATGTCATATTTGACAGAGAATAAAAAGATGAAAAAACTCAGAGCACTTTTCTCCGATGCATCCACAATTATTGTTTGTTCCCTTTTCAGCCTGGTTGTCACATGGGCTTCGGGGAATCCGATTTTCAGCCTTCTGTCAATGGGAAAAGGATTTTCCGGACGAAGTCTGTCTATTCAAATCCTCTTTTTATCAGTGCTTTTTCTTTTCTATCTGACAATATGTCTTATAGTTTTTAGAAAACAGGCGCAATGGCTCGTTAAAAATCCATTATTTGCTTTTACCATTCTTTCACTCATTCCATTGGTTGCGTATGCCTATATGGGTTCATTCAGCCGGTTTGTTGCCGATGATTTCAGTTCTGCAACACTGGCAGTACATAAAGGGATACTTCAGGCAACCGTTGATTGGTACGTAAATTGGTCAGGCCGGTTTACAGCCAGTTTTTTTGATAGTGTTATGGGCTATCTGCCTCCGTCAGCCATGATGTGGGAAACAGGTCTGGCCATATTGTTTTTAATGGCAGGTATGACCTGGGCAGCCTGGCACTTGATACCCATAGCCTCAAAATGGTCACGGTTGGCTTTTTCTATGATCCTTTCTTCCATGATCATCACCGTTAGTTTTTTCATAGCCCCGGATATTCCGCAATCATTGTACTGGGGACAGGGAATGCGATCCCTGATATTGCCGCTCATCCCCGCTTCCGTTCTAGCAGCGTTAATGATTCAGATAACCCGTCGACCATCCCCCAACCCGTCTGTATCAACGTTGGTTCTAATTGGTACGATTTCTTTATTTGCAGGAGGGTTTGGAGAAACGTATGTTGTTCTTCAAATTACCGCTTTTTCTTTGTTTGCCATTGCGACATTTCTTTTATCAGAAAAAGAGTACCGCCAGCGGATAATGCCTGTTATATTTTCCGGGCTATTTTTCTCGCTGTTAGCCATGTTGATCATCGTACTGGCACCCGGCAACAAGGTCAGGCAATCTTATTTTCCCCCTTCTCCCGATATCATTTCGCTGCTGGCTATTTCCGCCCGATCGCTTTGGATATTTTTAAGTGAAATTTTTAGGTCAACACAGAACGATATATCTTTAATAATAATTTTTCTAATAAACTTTTTGTATAAATGCCTATGCGAAAGGTCTTATAAGCGTAAAACCCAAAGTAAACTTGTTTCTTATCCCTCCTTTCGTTTTCCGCTATTCAGGCTGGTTATGTTTTTGGCAATATCAGTCATTCTTCTTTTCGCGTCCTTTGTCCCGGCTGCCTATGGAATGTCCACCACCCCGCCGGACCGGACGTTGATCCTTCCGGCATTTATTCTAACGTTATCAATTGCCATGGGCGGATCCCTGGCAGGCAGTGTTGTATCCCGCCGGCATGGATCAAATTGGTTTACAACACGATTTTCCGGTTGGGTACTATTTACACTCTTTTCCTTGTTCATCTTCAACACCACATCCATCATTCTCTCTTCTGTTGATGATTACTGTTTTTTTGCCTCCCGCTTTGACAGGGCAGATAACCTTATCCGGGAAGCGCGAGCTCAAGGTCTTTCATCTGTCGAGGTGCCGGAAGTCCACAATCATTTCGGTCTCAGCGATTACGGCGCCGGAACCACGTACTGGCTTGATGAAGCGGTAAACTCGTATTATGGAATAGATGTGATCGTAAACAAACACATGAAATAATGGGAAATCTCGTATTACATAACATCTCTTTAGACATTTCCTGATACCACCCAATTCTCTTTTTTCCCCACAGAAATATGAGTGCCTTCAATCAGATGTATCTTTCTACTATGTACTGAACGTGCGG
The DNA here is from genome assembly GCA_964424035.1 of uncultured Leptolinea sp. Taxonomy (GTDB): domain Bacteria; phylum Chloroflexota; class Anaerolineae; order Anaerolineales; family Anaerolineaceae; genus Leptolinea. Next base: position 17,544 of record CAYRHB010000026.1, on the reverse strand, counting down.
GTCAGGGTTATAATTGCCGCTTTGAAAGTAAAAAAATGATTTTTCCCTTATGAGGGCAGGAAATCAAACATACCGTTAAGCGATATAATGTACCTGATTTTTAATACGGAGGATTATGATGATCTCAAAGAAAAGATTGATATGGGTGAATGCCCTTGTTATCATCCCCCTGCTTTTAACAGCCTGCGGACCGGCTGCCACACCGCCGCCGCCCACCGTGGACGTCAATGCCCTGTATACCCAGGCAGCCGTGACCATGATCGCACAGTTGACCGCCAACGCGCCAACCCTGACCCCGACGCCGGCATTTACCGATACTCCGGTTCCGACCATGACGCCGCTGGGCGGCGTGCTGCCCACTCTCCCACCGCTGGCAACCCTGCCTGCACTTTCCACACCGACCACCGCGGCAGCCAGTACCGCGGATAAGGCGGCATACGTCACACAGTCACCGGCCGATTACGCGACCGTTACAACCGGTAAAGTATTCAACATCATCTGGCGCCTGCGAAATGTGGGCACTACCACCTGGACACCGGCTTACCAGTACCGCTACTATGCCGCGGCCAATAAAATTCCCACCGCCGCCAACGGTTACAACCTGACCACCAATGTAGCCCCCAACGGCGAAGTGGAACTGAAAGTAGTGGCCACCGCCCCCAGCTCACCCGGTACCTATGACACCCAGTGGGTGATCACCAACCCGGACGGTGTTAACTTCGCTCTGTTTACTCTGACTCTTAATGTGGTACAGGGTACCAGCAGCGGCGGAACCTCCGCCACTGCCACTGGCGCTCCCAATGCCTGTTCAGATTCAAATCCTGTTTGGGGCGGAGATTCTCGCTCAATTGACAGCGGATCACCGCTTACAGTTAGTGTTCAAGGTGGACAAGTCTACCTAACCTGGACCGGTGATAAAACTGCCACAGGAACCTTTTCTGTTGAACAGGATGGAGACGCTATTCCAGGACTGACAAACTGGGGATTTACATCATCAGGGGCAAAATGGTTTGGTCCTTCAGATACAGAATCTCATACCATTGATATTACTGTGACAGGCGCTGGTACACTCACAGTGAAAATGACAAGCTACAATGCAGACCAAGACTGCTACACTCATTATTACTAGATCGAGTGGATGATTATCTATGAAAAACCGCTATCTGATTCTGGTTACTGTTTCATTTCTTCTTTCCGGTTGCGCGACCAGCGCTCCCAGTCCGTCTGCTCCAGTGGATGCCGGGCCTACGGTGGACCCCAATCTTGTTTTCACCTCCGGAGCCCAGACCGTGGTCGCCCAGATTACCCTTGACGCCGCCAGCCGTCCGGTTCCCACTGCCGTACTGCCTGCCACGGCAACCGTTGAAGCACTGCCCACACTAGAACCGCTGGGTGCCCCTGCGGATGCCTCCGCCCTGCCCACGCTGGAACCGCTGAATGGCACAACTCCAGGCGCAGCAGTCCCCGCCGGTGCGGTGGTTGCCCAACCGACTACGGATGCCGCAATTACCACTCTGGCAGCACCGGTTGCCACTGCCGCTCCCCTGGTTACCGCTGTCCAGCAGCTGCCGGACAGATTGCAATGGGTCAGCAATACGCCGCCGGATGGCAGCAAGGTTCCCGCCGGGAAGAAATTCAAGATCACCTGGAAGGTGACCAATACCGGCACTACCACCTGGACTTCAACCTATGCCATCAAACATTTTGCCGGAACGCAGCTTGGTATCAATGCCAGCTATCCGATTGCCAAAGATGTGGCGCCCAACAAAAGCACAGATCTCACAATTGACTGTGTGGCACCCACCACAGCCGGTGAAGTATACTCCCTGTGGGTCATCCAGAACCCGGACGGCGTCAATTTCGGCAAGTTTGACATCACCCTCACAGTCCAGTAGTCCGGGCTATGGAAGGAAAAAGAATGAACTTTTCGAAAAATATCCTGCTTCTGATGGTCGGTGCCAGCCTTTTGGCTGTATCAGCCTGCTCACCGGCTCCCACTCCAGCCCCCGCGCCTACTGTGGATATCAACGCCATCAAACAGGAAGTCTATCAAACAGTCGTCGCCGAGTTAACGGAAAACGCCCCCAAAGCCACTCCAACCACTCCCCCGACTGCCACCGAGCTTCCGGCTACTCCCACGATCGAAATACCCACCCTGACAAAACCGGCTGAGGTCACGGTTGCCCCGGCATCCACATTTACCGCACCGGCATCGGGTGTGGCCACACGCTATCCTACCTGGACGGTGACACCGTATACAGACCGCGCATCCCTATCCTTTCAGAATCCGCAGGACGGCCCGATCATGGCCCGCGGACAGGCATTTGATGTCAAATGGGTGATCAAGAATATCGGCGCGCGTGATTGGAACAACCAATTCTATATCCGCTATATCAGTGGTATTCAGAGTTCCACCTTCTCAACACTGATGCTGGATCCCGTCCATCGCGGCAGTGAGACCACCATCGTGGCCGATTTTACCGCGCCGCATGCCCCCGGTTATTATGTTTCCCAGTGGGGTCTGGTCAATGACGACGGGGTAACCTTCTTCCGTTTCAACTTTGTCTTTTCTGTAGAATAAGTTTCCAAGTTTTCAAGTTTTCACCGGAGGCCCGAAGTTCGCGGCCTCCGTCTTTTTTTAATGGTTACCATCTATAATAATCCCATGTCAGATATGATCACTCTGGATGCGCTTCGTGAAATTGCCGAAGAATCCGGTTTTAATTTTGCCGGATTAACGAATCTGGAACCGTTACCCTCTTATTCGAAGTATGAGGAATGGATTTCTGCCGGATATCATTCAGGTATGCAGTACCTGGCTAATCCTTCCACAATGCCGACCAGGCGTGATCCGTCCCAATTCTTCACAGATGCAAAATCGATCGTATTCCTTGGACTCAGGTATCCTGTGGATCGCATTTATCCCAAACCTGCCGGAATTCGCGGCCGTGTTGCATCATATGCCTGGGGGGCAGATTATCATTCCGTGATCCCATCAACTGTCCGTAGTTTTGTGGATTGCCTGGAATCATTCACAGGACGCGTGATTCTGTACAAACTCAGCGTTGATTCATCCCCTGTGTTAGAGAAGCCACTGGCATCCCGTGCCGGTCTTGGCTGGCAGGGACGTAATTCCTGCCTGATCCATCCGCGCTTCGGGTCATTTTTCTTTCTTGCAGGAGTTTTTCTCTCCATATCAATTGAGGAACCGCCTACACAAATACCGGACCAGTGCGGCACGTGCCACCGCTGTGTTGATGCCTGCCCCACCGGTTGCATCCTTCCGGATCGAACAATCGACGCCGGCCGCTGCCTGTCATACCTGACGATCGAGAATAAAGGGTTGATCCCCCACGAACTGCGTCCACTGATGGGTGACTGGCTTTTTGGCTGCGATATTTGCCAGTCTGTTTGTCCGTGGAACAAGAAACCGGATGATACCAGGGTCCATCCTGCTTTCCTGCCAAATGATCAAGAATCGATGTTCCCTGACCTGGATGGGATAACCCGTCTGACAAACGAAGAATTCCGGCATGTCTACAAAGGTTCACCCATCCTCAGAACCAAACGCTCAGGATTGCTTCGCAACGCAGCAGTTGTCCTGGGAAACACCGGTGACACCCGCGTTCTGCCTATCCTCAAGCGCTTGCTGGAAGAGGAAAGCGACCCACTGATCAGAATTCACGCCGCGTGGGGTATCGGCCGCCTTGGATCAACCAAAAGCCGTGATGTCCTTTCCAGAGCACTCAAGCGTGAAACAGACAGTTCGGTATTGGAAGAGATCAAATACACATTGGAAAGAGCCACATAGGGGATGATACAGGTAGAGTTTGCAATCCCGTTGCCCGCTCCTTAGTTGGCATTTTTGATTCATATCTGATCTAGGGGAATTACAATTCAATAATGATCAAAAAAACAGGCGGAGTTATTCCGCCTGTCAGGTCTGTCAGAAAAAATGTTTGAATTTAACTGGCTGGAGCAACCGTCAAAGTTGGGGTTTCCGTAGGTTTTGCTCCGCCAATCTGTGAACCTCCGGGAGTGATGGTAGCCGGTCTGGTTGGTACAACCGTAACAATGTTTACCGGAATCTTGAGAACCTGCCCCACATAGATCAGATTGGCATCATCCAATTTATTTTGGGTTAATATTTTTTCCGGATCACTGTTAAATTTTGTGGCAATACTTCCAATCGTGTCTCCAGGGTTAATGGCGTATTCTATCAAGGTTCCAGCTTTAATATTGGTTGGGATGGGGGTATCCGTGGGCAAAATGGCTCCAGGCTGCGGGATCAAGATCTTTTCTCCCACCCGGATGTTACAACCTGAGCCCAGGGCTGGATTTAAGAGAACCAGCGCGCGTACTTCGGTAGAGAATTGGTCGGCGATCTTCTGGCAATAATCGCCTTCCACCACAGTATATTCGAACGGGCCGCTGGGAGTTGCCGTCTCAGTCGGCTCCATGGTTGGTGATGGCATCGAAGTTTCTGTCGCGGTGGCCGTTGGAGGAACGGGAGACGCAGTATATGTCAATGTTGGAGTGCTGGTTTTTGTTGCCAGAAATGACAATGCCGGTTTGTTTGGCCCGGAAAGCCAGTAGATTAGAAGGATAACCCCTCCAAGAATCAGTACACCGGCCATTCCACCAATAAACAACGGCATTGTCTGTTGTCTCTTCTTGTATGAATCTATAACGTTTTGTGGATTATCTTTTCCGGACATAGGATTTCCTGTTTTCTGGATTCGCGGCCTGTCAAACAGCCGTTCCTCCCTGATTTTCATGTCTGAAATAAATTGCCAATAGGCATTCTACCTGATTCTCAACCTTTTAGCGAGTCAATGACCCATCTCAAACATGCAGAATTCTTTTCAAGAATTGCCCCGTATACGAGGCTTCAACTTTTGTAATCTCTTCAGGGGTTCCCGAGGCGATCAGTTCGCCTCCTCGATCGCCACCTTCCGGCCCGAGATCTATCACATGGTCTGCAACTTTTATGATATCAAGATTGTGCTCAATGATGATGATGGAATTTCCGTTTTCCACCAGTCTTTGCAGAACCTCAATCAACTTGTGAACATCAGCGGCATGCAATCCGACGGATGGCTCATCCAGAACATAGAGTGTCTTGCCTGTTCCGCGTCGTGATAACTCCTTTGCCAGTTTTACCCGCTGGGCTTCCCCGCCGGACAAGGTTGTCGCCGGTTGACCGATTCTCACATAACCCAGCCCCACCTCCATGAGTGTTTTAAGTTTATTCTGGATGGAAGGGAAAGCAGAGAAAAATTCCACACCTTCTTCCACGGTGGTATCCAGAATATCCGCAATAGACTTGCCTTTGAATTTTACCTGCAGCGTTTCCCGATTAAAGCGGGCTCCGTGGCATACGTCACAGGGTACATACACATCCGGTAGAAATTGCATTTCGATTTTTAATTGTCCCTGGCCCTGGCATGCTTCACAACGTCCGCCATGTACATTGAATGAGAATCTCCCGCTTTTATAACCTCGAATTTTGCTTTCCGGCAACTCGGCAAATAATTGTCTGATTTCATCAAACAACCCGGTGTATGTTCCGGGATTTGACCGCGGAGTTCTTCCAATGGGGGATTGATCAATATTAATGACTTTATCAATATGTTCAATCCCTTCGAGCCTGTCAAACTCGCCGGGTTGTGTGTGTGCTCTGTAAAGCTCTTTCGCCAGATGTGCATACAGGATATCCACCATCAGTGTGCTTTTTCCTGAACCGGAAACGCCTGTGATACACGAAAGGACTCCCAGAGGAATGTGAACATTGATATTTTTCAGGTTATTTGCTTTTGCGCCAAAAATTACCAGTTCTTTTCCATTACCCTTGCGGCGTTTCTTCGGGACAGGAACGCACTTTCTTCCGCTCAAGTATGCGCCGGTTATGGATTTTTTATCATCCAGGATATGGTTCACATCACCCTGTGAGATGATCTTTCCCCCATGCTCACCGGCTCCAGGCCCAAGATCAACGATCCAGTCAGCCGCCCGAATGGTTTCATCATCATGTTCTACCACCAGTACGGTATTGCCCAAATTCACCAATCCCTTGAGGGTTGCCAGAAGACGATCATTATCCCGCGGATGCAAGCCGATGGAAGGTTCATCAAGCACATATAACACACCCATAAGCTGTGAACCGATTTGTGTTGCCAGTCTGATCCGCTGGGCTTCACCCCCGGAAAGGGATCCGGCTGGTCTACGCAATGTCAGGTAATCCAAACCAACATTTACCAGAAATCCAAGCCGTTCACGGATCTCTTTCAATACCCTTTCTGCGATCGCCTGTTGTCGTGAATTCAGGCTGGTGTTTTCACCCATTAATTCCGTTGTCCATGCCAGGGCGTCTACAACCGGCCAATTGGTTACTTCAATAATGTTGCGACCGTTTACCGTGACTGCAAGCGCTTCCGGTCTCAACCGTGTTCCCTTGCAATTTGGGCAGGGACGGTCATTCATATACTCACCAATCTTGCTGCGAATATATTCTGAAGATGTCTCCCTGAAACGCCGTTCGAGGTTTGGTATCACACCTTCAAAGGATGTTTCGAAGGTTGTATGGCGGTCATTATTCCGGCCGACCATATTCATGGTGATTTCCTGTCTGCCCGTTCCATACAGAATCAAATTGAGTTTGTCTTCTGCAATCTCTGATACGGGCTTGTCCAGGTCAATCTCGTAATGTTTCGCAACTGCTTCCAACATTTGCCAGTAATATCCGCCCTGTTCCTTGCTGTTACTCCATTCCAGTGCGACAATTGCGCCTTCTTGAAATGATCTATCCCTGTCAGGGATAAGCAGATCAGGGTCAATCTCCAAACGGCTTCCCAATCCTTCACATTCCGGGCAGGCTCCATGAGGAGTATTGAAACTAAATGTCCGCGGTTCAATTTCCGGAAGACTAACTCCGTGTTCCGGACAGGCCAGATGTTCACTGAAGAGCATATCAACCGGGGGTTCCAAACTGAGATCCTGTACGGTCAGGTATCCTTCCCCAATCTTTAAAGAAGTCTCAATAGAATCTGTTAATCGAGTAAGAAACGATTTGTTTTCTACCTCATCTTCCGGATGGCTGATCACCAGCCTGTCTACAACAGCTTCAATGGTGTGAAGCTTGAACCGGTCCAATGTGATCTCATCTTCCAGATTATAAACAACCCCATCAACCCGTGCCCGCACAAAACCCATTTTTCGAATATCCTCAAAGATATTCTGGTACGTGCCTTTTCTCCCCCGTACAATAGGGGCAAGGATCAAAATTCGGGTTCCTTCTGGAAGAGATTGCACCGCATCCACAATTTCCTGTGCGGATTGACGCTGCACTTCACGGCCGCATACCGGGCAATGGGGAATTCCAACCCGCGCAAAAAGCAGACGTAGGTAGTCATAAACTTCCGTAACTGTTCCAACAGTAGACCTTGGATTGTGCGATGTGGCCTTTTGATCAATTGAAACAGCCGGAGATAATCCTTCAATGGAATCAACATCCGGTTTATCCATTTGACCAAGGAATTGACGCGCGTATGCAGACAACGATTCAATATACCGTCGTTGCCCCTCGGCAAAGATCGTATCAAAAGCCAGCGACGATTTGCCGGAACCGGATAAACCGGTGATCACAACAAGTCTGTCCCGTGGAATATCCACAGAAATATTCTTCAAATTATGTTCTCTTGCACCTATTACCCGTATAACATCTTGAGACATATGTTCTCCTAAACGCTCTTTGTTAATTGAGCAATCGTGAATTATACCCACAGGTGCTTGAAAAAGCACGGGTATAAATCATTTGTTCTGGAATGAATTTCCTAATTCGCTCATCACACTTTACTGTATAATCAGACCATCTTTCCCCTTGAGAGCGAAAACATGGAAAAACTGCATAAAAAGATCATCAATGCCTGGGCTATGTATGATTGGGCAAATTCCGCATTTGCCACCACCATCATGGGCGCGGTTCTGCCTGTATATTACGCGAATGTTGCCGCTGTAAATCTTCCCGGCAATTCTGCAACTGTGTACTGGGCGTATACCACATCCATCTCATTACTGCTTGCTGCGATTGTCAGCCCCATTCTGGGGGCTTTGGCTGACTTCAGCGGATCAAAGAAGCGGCTTCTCGCCCTTTTCGCTTGTATTGGCATATTGGGAACCGCCCTTCTGTATTTTGTCAAGACCGGCGACTGGCTGATGGCATCCGTGTTCTTCGTTTTTGGTGAATTGGGCTTTGCAGGGTCACTCGTTTTTTACGATTCCCTCCTCCCCCACATTGCATCAGGGGAAGAAATGGACCAGGTCTCATCCAAGGGCTATGCCATGGGCTACCTGGGTGGCGGTATTCTACTGGCCATCAATCTGGCGATGATCATGCTTGCTCCAGATGAGTTAACGGGCCTGATGACCCGCTTGAGCTTCTTATCTGTTGCCATCTGGTGGTTTGTCTTTTCGATCCCCTTGATCAAGTACGTTCCTGAACCCAGGCGTCATCTGTTATCCGGTGAAGAAAAGATCAATCCTCTCGAAGCCAGTTTCAAACGCCTGGCGCATACTTTCAAAGAGATCACTACATACAAGCAGTTATTTATTTTTCTGGTTGCATTTTGGTTTTATAACGACGGAATTGGTACGATTATAAAAATGGCAACCATCTATGGTGCTGAAATCGGAATTGGTCAAACCACACTGATTGGCACACTTCTCATGGTTCAATTTGTTGCCATCCCATTTGCTTTTCTATTTGGCTGGCTGGCAAAAAAGATCGGAACCAAACGTGCCATTTATTTGAGCTTGCTTGTCTATACCTGTATCGCGATCAGTGGCTATTTCATGCAGGAGGAATGGCATTTCTGGGCACTTGGTTTTGCAGTGGCCACAGTCCAGGGCGGAAGTCAGGCATTATCTCGCTCCTTGTTTGGTCGGATGATGCCGAAAAGCAAATCGGCTGAATTTTTCGGATTCTTCAGTGTCAGTGAGAAATTTGCCGGTATTGCCGGTCCTTTTGTTTTTGGAGTTGTTGGACAGCTTGTAGGACATAGCCGCCTTAGCATTGTCTCACTGGTCATCTTTTTTATAATAGGTGCAATTTTGTTAACCCGTGTAGATGAAGAAGAGGGTATTGCTGTTGCTCAGAAAGAAGAAGCCCGGCTTCAAGCATTAACTTCTTGATCTTTTTTATAAGATGATTCCATCGCTTTGATCAAACCGGTATCTTTCATTTTCAGATACCGGTTTGCTAATTCAAATATGGCGTTTAATTCCAGAGAAAAAGGTAAATATCCCAGATATCCTGCCAGCGGCATCTCGAAAAACTTTATCTGGTTGAAAAATGGAATCGTGTATGTCCATTTTGGATATGAATAAAAATTCCAAAACTCCCAGAAAAATCCACAGATCAAAACACCCATAAAGAGGCTGATTATCGGCCTCCAATCCATAATATCAGTGAACTGATAAAGTCCTGGGATTCCGATCAGTGAATTTAGAGCTTCCAGAATGAAATAAATCGATAGCCACAAAAAAGGAAAAAAATAATCAGGCCAGACAAGCAAAAAAATAAACGATGCAAGTCCCGAAAAAAGAAATCCATACGCAGTTCTTCGCGAGTTTGGAATTCTGAAACCCAAAGGAATCCGTTTAATCCATTGAAAACTGGATACCAATTCGGCAGTAGAAAATACGGCCGGCATGACCGTGGAAAAACTAACAGTTGCGAAAACAAAGTAGCAAATTGGAGAAAGCTCCTCAACTCCTGTGTATTGCCAGTTTCTGACCCTGAGATTTAGTAGTTCAAAAAGCCACCAACATGGTGCAGAAAGTGCAAACAAAGCCAGAAAACCTTTCCAGTTCCTGGAAAGCTGGCTCCCGCTTTTGTTGTAATATACCAGTCCGTCCACAACGAGGGAAAAACCAGTCCACAATGGGAAGAAAGCCCACATGGTCCTCTTTCCCGGGAAAAACCAATTTATGAGCCAGAAGATTGCGACAACACACAAACCTATCCAACCCCATATTGGAAAACGTTTATCTCTGGAGTTTGGATTGATTCTCACCGGCAATTTATTTCCTCAGATTACTTCATACAACTCTACCAGAACTCCCCCTGTGCTTTTAGGGTGTACAAATGCCATCAAACGCCCTTCTTCACTGATTGGGGTTTGATTAATAACTCTGATCCCTTTTTGCTGTAATTCTTCCAGCATCTCAACAATATTGTCCACCTGGAAACAAATATGATGCATCCCGGTACCACGTTCCTTGATAAATTTCGCAACAGTTGAATCATCTGAAAGTGGTTTTACAAGCTCCACTTCACTCTCTCCCACCGGAAGAAAAATAACCTTTGATTTCTGTGCGGGAACATCCTCCATGTGGTCCACTTTCAGTCCTAAACCCAGTTCCCAGAATTCCCTGGCTAGTGGTTCATCATCTATTGCAATACCCAAATGGTGGATCCTGATTATTTTGGCCATTGATTGCTCCTTCAAATAAATGATGGAGGTTGATATTCACCCCAGAAGTTCTTCAAAACGCCGGTTATTTCACCAAGAGTCAGTCCACTCTCAACACAGTCAATAAAAACAGGCATCAGATTTTCTTTTGTCCTTGCTGTTTGATCAATTAGTTGTTTTTTCTCAGAGACCAATGTTGAATCACGCGATTCTTTAAATCTTTTCAGTTGTTTAATTCGTGAAACCTCCATGCTCCGGTCAACTTTTTGACGTTCGATATCCAATTTTTCATTTATTTGGAAATCATTTAGACCGACAATGATTTTTTGTTTTGCCTCAACTTCCTTCTGGTAAGTGTAGGCGGACTTTTGAATCTCATTTTGGATATAACCTGCTTCGATGGCAGCTAATGCGCCGCCTAATTCATCTATTTTTTGTATATACGAAATTACTCGCTTTTCTATTTCATCTGTCAGTGTTTCGACCAGGTAAGAACCGGCCAATGGGTCCACACTATCCGCTGCGCCCGATTCGTGCGCGATAATTTGCTGCGTTCTCAATGCAACTCTCACAGATTTTTCAGTTGGCAGCCAGAGTGCCTCATCCATACTGTTTGTATGCAGCGACTGCGTTCCCCCAAGTACTGCAGCCAAAGCCTGTAATGTTACTCGAACAACATTGTTTTCCGGTTGTTGAGCTGTCAGCGTTGAGCCGGCTGTTTGGGTATGGAAACGGAGCATCAGTGATTTTTCATCTATCGCATTAAAACGTTCTTTCATGATTTTTGCCCACAATCTTCTAGCCGCTCTGAATTTAGCAATTTCCTCAAAAAAATTATTGTGTGCATTAAAAAAGAAAGATAGTTGAGAAGCGAAATCATCAACCTTCAGACCCACCTTAATTGCTGCATCAACATATGCGATGGCATCCGCCAGCGTAAATGCGACTTCCTGTACTGCTGATGAACCGGCTTCCCGAATGTGATAACCGGAAATGCTGATGGTGTTCCAATGCGGGACATGATCCGTGCAATATTGAAAAATATCTGTGATCAGCCGCATGGACGGTTTCGGAGGAAAAATATAAGTTCCCCGAGCAATATATTCCTTCAAAATGTCATTCTGGATTGTTCCTCTCAGTGCTTTTTCGTCTATGCCCCGTTTTTTTGCAACAGCTATATACATGGCCAACAATATTGAAGCTGGCGCGTTGATCGTCATGCTTGTGGATACCCTGTCGAGTGGAATCTGGTCAAATAGCAACTCCATATCCTCCAGGGATGAAACGGAAACGCCCACCTTTCCCACTTCTCCGGTTGAAATGGAATCATCCGCGTCATATCCAATTTGGGTAGGCAGATCAAAGGCCACAGACAGACCAGTCTGTCCTTGATCCAACAAATACCTGTATCGTTTATTGGATTCCTCCGCTGACGCGTAACCTGCGTATTGCCGCATTGTCCAAAAGCGGCTCCTGTACATGGTTGGTTGAACTCCTCTGGTGTAGGGAAATTCGCCAGGGAAACCCAGTTTCTCCATGTAATTTATATCGAAGGGTGTGGCAACAGGGGGAATTTCTATATCGGATTCTGTTTTAAAAACAGGTTGACGTTCCGGGACCCGGTTAATCGCCTTTTTATAGCGTGCATCCAACCATTCATGTTTTTTCTCTTCAACAGTCATATGACCCTCAAAATGAACCTATGGTATAGTTTATCAACGTTGAACTCAGCAATTACATTACATCCAGGATAACCACGAATGTCCGATTTTCTTCAATTAATCCTTACTCTAGTAATTATATTATCTGCGGCAAAAATTGCCGGACGTATCAGTATTAAGTTTGGGCAGCCATCGGTTTTTGGGGAATTACTGGTTGGAATTCTTCTTGGTCCATCATTTATTAACCTTACACACCTGCCTTTTATCTCTGATTCGCACCTTGAGGTTATTATTAATGATTTGGGGGAAATAGGTGTTTTATTATTAATGTTTTTAGCAGGAATAGAACTTCATTTAAGAGACATGGCCAAAAGTTCACGTTTATCCATGTTTGCAGGTTCCCTGGGTGTTCTCTTTCCTGTTCTACTTGGCTATCTTTCCGGCTACTTTTTTGGAATGGACCATTCATCCGCTTTTTTTCTTGGGCTCACACTGGCGGCTACCAGCGTCTCAATATCCGCCCAGACCTTGATGGAATTGGGATATCTTCGTACGAAGGTTGGGCTCGGGCTGCTGGGTGCAGCGGTATATGATGACATTCTCGTCATTTTATTTCTTTCCATTTTTCTTGCAGCAAAAGCAGGAAGTTTAAATACAATCAGTATATTGTTACTGATCGGAAGAATGCTTCTATTCTTCATACTAACTGGAGCTTTTGGATATTTCCTGCTCCCGAAATTATTGCAGCGAATTGGCAAAACCAATATTTCTCAAGGTGTACTTACATTCAGCCTTGTTCTATTGCTTTTATACGGCTTGGCAGCTGAAATTATTGGAAATATGGCAGCGATCACCGGAACTTTCTTTGCCGGACTATTCTTCTCCCGCACATTATCCAAAGAGCAAGTTGCCGTTGGAATACAAAATCTGGCTTATGGTTTCTTTGTTCCCATATTTTTTGTCAGCATCGGCTTGAAAACAAATATCCTTTCCTTTTCTCTGGAATCACTCTGGTTGTTATTACTGCTTCTTATAGTATCAATTATCAGCAAGATTATTGGCGCAGGAATAGGTGGAAGAATTGGCGGGCTTTCCTGGATAGAATCATATCAGCTCGGAACCGGTATGGTATCACGCGGCGAAGTAGGCCTTATTGTTGCCAGCATCGGAGCCACTTCTGGATTAGTCTCAGCTGAATTGCTTACCATCATTGTTATGATCGTTTTGCTCTCTACATTAGTAACTCCCATCTTATTGAAACGTAGTTTTTCAAATCCACCATCGTTCCTGATTTCAACCCCGGCGTTGTCACAAGATACTGAAAAAATGCAAGCCAAGGAGGCTGAATAAATGTTCGCCGTTTTTTTTATTCTGCAAAACACAGATAAATTGAATGACCTGCTTGATGGATGGGAGGAAGCTGGTGCATCAGGTGTCACCATTCTACCCAGTATAGGTCTCGCCAATTTCAAGGAGAAGAGAGCATTACAAGAGGATTTTCCCATCATCCCGAACCTTGAAGATCTTGTTGAATCGTCCCTAAACCACACAAGAACCCTGTTTTCTCTTGTGATATCACAGGAAATTGTTGATGCCATCCACCAATCCACGGTTGATATCATCGGGGATCTTGAACAACCACGCACCGGGATTTTCTTCGTTCTGAATGTTCATCAAGCATTTGGAATCAGGGAATACAAGAATCCTGAATAAAACAAATTGACCTGCCGAATATAAACTGGTAAAATTCACCCTTGCGTTGACCGTTGTACCCTTCGGTCAATGACTATTCTTGAAAGGGCTTAAAATGAAAGTACTACTGATCAAAGATGTATACAAATTAGGTCGCGCAGGCGATGTCAAAAAAGTTGCGGATGGATATGGTCGCAATTTTTTGCTGCCCCAGGGTTTTGCTG
>CAYRHB010000026.1:0-3485 GCA_964424035.1 uncultured Leptolinea sp. | reverse complement strand
CCCCAAAAACCCCAACAAAACCCCCCAAGGAAAACAAACCCCCATTAAAACAAACAGATAAAATTCGGGCTCAAGCTTCCGTTCGACGTGAACAATTAAACAGCCAACTTGGTGGAGTATCTGAAAAAGTTAATGGGCTGGTTCTAACATTTGCCAGTAAAGCTGGTGAGACAGGAAAATTATATGGCTCCATTACTACTCAGATGATCTCCGATGCCATAAATAGCAAATTGGGTACAGAAATTGACCGTCGTGCTGTTGAAATTCAACCCATTCGCAACCTTGGAGAACACAAGGCCAAAATTCGCCTTACCATGGATCTTGTTCCAGAAGTAAAAATCATTGTTCATCGTGAAGGTGAATCTCTTACTTCAACAACAACAGAAGTCCCGGTTCCACCCAAACCAGAACAGACTGCACCCATTGAAGCTCCTGTTGAAGAAACTGTTGAACCTGTTCTGGAAACAGATTTACCAACCGTAGAAGAAACGGCTGCAGAGTAATATTTCTCAAGCAGGATAGACAGGAAAAATTGCAAACCGGCCAATCCAGTTTCATCTGGTTTGCCGGTTTGTATTTATTATAATTACCATCATGTCGATAACAGTCGGTAAGAAATTAAAGAAACTCCGTGAAGAAAAAGGTTTTAGCCGGGATGATGTATCTCGGTCTATTCATATTCGCCCCTACTTCATCGAAGCTTTGGAAGAAGATCGTTTTGATGAATTACATTCTCCTGTTCAAGTAAGAGGTTTTATCCGCCTATATGCTGATTGGCTTGGACTGGACTCCAATGAACTCCTTGCCCTGTTGGACAACAAGATGGATGATTCGCTTCCATTAAAACCAATTGAGCCGGAAGCCAGTATTGCTAAGCCCGAGAATACTATTCTCAAAGTTCTTTCAAAGGGGAAGAAAAATAAATCTGTAAATGAGAGCAATCCAGACCTCACTCTTGAGAGTGACGATACAAACGGGACTATTGTTGTTAAAGAAGTGGAAAACAAAGGCAATGAAGATACAGCAGTAGATTTGGATGTTGATAATGATTTAACTGATTCCAACCTATCATCTCAAGATATATTCAATCTAATCGGGAATCGTTTGCGTACTTGCCGTGATAAGCTAGACATATCTGTCAATGAGATTGAAAAATTAACCCATATTCGATCTCGATATCTGATTGATATGGAATCCGGGAATTTTAATGATATTCCCTCACTGGTCCAGGCCAGAGGCTTATTGGCGGGATATACCTCGTTTTTGAATCTAGATAATGATGAAATGCTTGGTCTCTTTGCGGATGCACTTCAAAAACGCCGTGTTGAACTGCTGCCAGTTGAGCCAGAGAAGGTACAAAAAGACAAAAAAAAGAAGAGAAACACAGGCGGATATGAGCGTAAAGGGATATTCCGGTTTATCACAGTGGATTTTCTTATTGGGAGCGTTACCATAATTGGACTGGTAGGTTTTGGAATCATTGCAGCCAACACAGTAATATCCTCCAACAAGGAAATTAAGGAGGCACCACCTCCAATTGCAGAAGTTTTGTTGCAGGTTCCAACCAGTGACTCATTTTCACCTGTAACTCCTGAAGCAGACCTCACCCAGGTTGTTCGGAACCCCGAATCCATCGGGCTCTATCCAACCGAAGGACCTGTCACAGATTTCATATTATCAGACGGATCACCTACTCCCCCAGTTCCTGATCTGGGCGATGCATCAATGCAAGTCTATATTGTTCCCAATCAACGAGTGTTTCTTCAAGTTACAATTGGAAAAAAAGTTGCCTTTCTTGGACGTACTGTTCCTGGGAATGCATACCCCTTTACATCTGATGAGCGGATTGAAGTTGTCTGCGGAAATGCAGCAGCACTACAGATCTACTATAATCAGCGGGATCTTGGTACTCTCGGCCTTTCCGGTCAGGCTCTCAGGTTGATCTTTTCCAAAGATGGGATTTCTACACCCACTCCATTACAACCATCACTTCCCAGTAGCACCCCGTTACCGACTTTGACTTTACGTCCTTCTGCCACAACAATTCCACCTACAGTCACACCACTAATACCTTGATGACAAAGAAAAAAACGTTTTTTATCGAATCCCTTGGTTGTGCAAAAAACTCAGTCGATTCAGAATCCATGGCCAATTTGCTTCTTATGAATGGATATCGACCAGTCGATAAACCAGGCCTTGCCAGTGTAATGATCGTGAATACCTGTGGTTTCATCACCGCTGCCCGTCTTGAATCCATTGAAGCTCTATCCAATCTCTCGAAAAAGAAAAAATCCTATCAAAAGCTGATCGCAGCCGGCTGTTTGTCACAGCGTGATCCTCAGCTTATTGTTGATAATGTAGAAGGAGTCGATGGGATTATCAGTACTCGGCGTTGGATGGATATTATCGAAATTATTGACAAACTAGAAAATACAGAAACCAGCAAATTACCTTTATGGCATCTTCCGGATGTACCGACAATGGGTTCCGTTCAATCTAGTATTCCACAGGTCGCCATACAGGGAACAAGCGCATATATGAAAATTGCCGATGGCTGCCGCCGGGGGTGCGCGTTTTGTTCCATTCCATTGATCAAAGGGACTGCTGTCAGTAGACCAATGCAAGATCTAATTTCCGATGTAAAATTCCTGGCTGATAGAGAGATAAAGGAAATCAACCTTATCGCCCAGGATATTACAGATTATGGCTCTGATCTTGGATTGAAAGATGCGTTACCTGATCTTCTGGAAAAAATTAATCGTGAAGTTCCTGAGATTCCCTGGATCAGGTTGTTATATACATATCCGGGTGCTGTATCAGACAGGTTGATTGGTCAACTTTGCGAATCAAGAGTTGTTCTACCTTATCTTGACATGCCTTTGCAACATGCGCATCCTGATATGCTAAAAAGGATGAAAAGGCCTTCCAACATGGATTGGACATATAAAACAATCCAACAGTTGAGATCATCAAACCCGGATATTGCATTACGGACAACGTTCATCGTTGGCTATCCTGGAGAGACAGAAAAGGAATTTGAAAGCTTATTGGATTTTCTGAGGGAAATTGAATTTGACCGGGTTGGTGCTTTCATGTTTTCCTTTGAACCTGGAACCAGCAGCGAACCATTGGGTGATCCAATACCATCGCAATTGAAAGAAGAACGCTATAACTTATTGATGGCCGAACAGGAACAAATTTCTCTTGGAAGGAATCAAAAATTTGTCGGCAAAACCCTGGATATCCTTGTAGAGGGTATGGATAACAATATTTCGATAGGCCGGAGTTACCGGGATGCACCTGAGATCGATGGTATGGTCATTGTTGAAGGTGCCCTTCCGGTTGGCGGAATATCGCGAGTTCATATAACCGGTGCAATGGAATATGACCTGGTAGCCCACCCTGTATAAAACAAAAACTCGATTGTTAGAAGAGGCTGACCCAAAAGTTGTAGTGCACCCCAAAAGTCAGCCTCTTTACACATT
>CAYRHB010000025.1:0-33551 GCA_964424035.1 uncultured Leptolinea sp. | reverse complement strand
TTTTGGCCAATTGAATATCGGCTTTTTCTTCATGTGTTGAAAAGATATGGAGGGTAAAATGAAAGACGGATATCGCCAGGAATTGATAACAAGGATTGGAAGCACTTTCCAATCTCATCCTTCTCTTTATGATCATCAAAAAGAGTTCCCATGGTTGACCGGTGCGCTGGGTGATCCTGATAGTGGAATCTGGTTTATTGCGGAAAATCCCAGTCTTACGCAGGTTGAAAGGGTATTAAACCCCGATGGAAACGCGCCGACCGAAGAAGCGCAATGGTGGGCAAGCCGGGGGGACAAGTTGTTTCGTGACATGCTGGTTACGCATGGTTTCAAAAGCGGCACCATTGATTCGCCAGACGGATGGCATTGCTACATCACAAACGTGATCAAAGAAGCGGACTATTCTTCCCGGTGGCATGAGAAAAGCCAGGAAATGCGAAACCAGGCAGCGGAAATCTGGGTGCCGGTTCTCGCCTGGGAACTGGCAACTTCAAAACCTCGCATGGTTGTCATACTTGGGGGAGCGGCTGATCAGTTGTTGAATCATCTGGTTTCTGTCAGGAAGATTCGATTGCCGGAAAAAATGAACATCCATCACTATTCCTATATTGGTCAAAGGGCACAGGGAAAGTTGGGTCCCATGCATCCGGATAGAGTGAAGCAATACTCCAATGATTTTGATATGATCAGAAAGAAATTTGACCAACGGTGATAAAAGGAAACTTGAGCATTTTTTGTGTGAAGGTGCGGCCAAAATCGACCGCACCACTCAATCCATCCCACATACTAAACGGTAATTTTTCTAAGAATCAATAATAAGACGAGGAGAAAATTGTGGATTTTCAGGAAATTATCAAAATATTTTCTGCAAGAGATGATTTGCAACTATATAATCAAAACGCTTTAATGTTATGGGCGTTACAAATCCGGTATCAAATAGAAGATATTGGAGAATTCGCATCCAGTTGTTTAACTGATAATGGGGGTGATAAAAAATGCGACCTTATCTGGGTCAATCGAGATGAGGGTTTCGCAATAATAGCACAAGACTATTTTTCTTCAAAAGAAAAAAAAGAAGCACCTGCAAATAAAGCAAGTGACCTCAATACTGCTGTCGCTTGGGTATTAGGTGTAGAAGACCTGGAAATTATTCCTGAAACAATTCGTTATGGTGTTAGGGAAGTACGTGAAGCCATAGAAAAAAAGGAAATTAACCAAATTTATATATACTACATCCATAATTTGCCTGAATCAGAAAATGTGGAGAATGAATTGCGTCAAGTAAAGACAACTGCTGATAAATATCTAGTTGGCCGTGATATCAACGTTTTTGTAAAAGAAGTAGGGCAATCTACTTTAATTGAATGGTATGAAAATATTCAAAACCCAATATTGGTAACTGACGAATTTGAATTACCCTTTGAACAAGGGGTTTTGGTGGAGGGAGATAAATGGAAATCCATTCTTACTAATGTTTCTGGTACAACGTTGAATGAGTGGTTTACAAAATATGGAGATAAATTATTTTCCGCGAACCACCGAGATTACCTTGGTAGTAGAAACAGCGACAAAAATATTAATAATGGTATTAAAAATACCGCAAAAGAAAAGCCAGAAAATTTTTGGGTATATAACAACGGTATATCAATCATTACTAACCGTGTTTTGCCTGATATAGAAAATAAAAAGATAAAAATATCAGGAATCTCGATAATCAATGGTGCACAAACAACAGGGTCAATAGGATCAATCGAAGAAAAAATCCAACCATCCCTTCAAGTTTCATGTAGATTCATCGAATGTGGGGATCAAGAAATTATTAAAGAGATTGTTCGATTTAATAATCTTCAAAATAAGTTGATTTCTTCGGACTTCAGAAGTAATGACCGCATACAAAAAAGAATAGCGGATGAATTTGATGAGTTTACTGGAGAAAAACTGGTATATGCAGGTGGTAGAAGAGGAGGGGCATCAGATGCAATTCAAAGAAGACCTAATTTAATTTCCTCAGATACTGTAGCTCAAACATTGACCGCATTCCATGGTCGACCGGATATTGGCTATAAATTTAAATCCCATATATGGGAAGAGAATGATGATTATAAGAGAATTTTTAACGATAAAACTTCTTCAAGGCACATCCTTTTTGTATATTCACTTTTTAGAGAAATAATCACCATTCGTATGACTATAAAGCAAAAATTTAAAAATGGTGGTGGTTTAACAGATCAGGAACAGTCGCAATTGGATTTCTTCAATGCCCGTGGAAGCGTGTTTGTATTAATTTATGCAATAAGTAAAACAATAGAAATATATCTCAACAGGAAAATTGATGACAAGTTCGATTTATTTTTTAAAGAACCAAATTCGATTGAAAAATACCAGTCATATTGGAATCCAATAATATTAATCGCATTAAGTTTTTCTAAACAATTAATAATAGGCTTGCAAAATTACTCGTTTACTATGGAGAGCATTTCAGACACCATGAGTGACTTTACCGGTCTTGTACAAGCTGTGGCAGAACCAAATCGCGAACGGATAAGAATTTTTGCTGAAAAGGTCAATTAGCTCATATGGTGGGATCGCATGCCTGCCCCTGTACTTTCGGGGTGATCCCACCACAAGCCGGGGTTGCAATTAACCGGTACTATCCCGATCGTGTTTAGTCGGATGGATTTCGGATTTCATCCTCTATCCATCTTTTTGCGCAGAAACGTACCGTGGAATCACAACCGTTCCCATACGCAAGGCCAAGAATCGATCTGTCTTAAATACCGGACGCCCCAGTATTTTGGGGTCAATTCATCTATACTGAAGGTGATCCTTTCGCCTGCGTGGAACACATACCATCTGATCCCTCGAAACACTCCCCGATTATCCGGGTTATGGATCGGATCCGGTCCATATATAATCAATATGTACAGAGCGGGGAGCAATCCATCGATTGACGTGGAAGCGTGGAAAATCCTATGGGATCAAAAACACCTCCACCCAACCCGAGATATTCCGGTGAACTCGTTCCAGATAGGAAGGCAAACTGGATATGACTGAAAAAACGGGGATGAACGAAGAAAAGACCACGGTCAAGCTTACCGGGAATTATCAATCCTGCAATTTCTGGCTGGCAGTAGTTGGCGCTGTATTGATCCTGGTCTGTGTGCTGGGGTATGTAATTGACCTGATTTACATATCCCCCGATGAGCGCGCGGGTCTGGAAAAAGAGAAGATCGTACTGGAAAAAGAAAAGATCGTAATCGGGAAGGCTGGCGGTGTATGTGAGGGCGGGGCAATACCGGAAGCCGCTTTGTACGACAAACAGTCCGGGGATATTCCAGGAATAGCATTCATCGGGGGGCCGGGAAGTTCCTACCCGAGTGAACACTGGCGGTTGCCGGACACTGTTGAAGAGCTCAATTTTGTGGTCTGCATTGACCCACCGGCGGAAGCCACTACCGAATGCCTGTATGAAGATGGCAAAAAGAGCCACAACAAATATGAACATGTGCTTGTCAGGATAGTGCGTGCAAAGGATGGATTACTGGTTGACGAGGCAGACGTACGTCCATCTTCAATTTGCCCATCCAGTCAGATCTTTGGCCCATTTGAAATGGAAAGAGACGTAACGACTATTACTGCCATTGGATCTTTAGATATCATCAGGCATCTGGAAGGTAATTACTATATATCCCCTTCACCAGAAGATTGACCCTTCATAAATGCATTCGTGCATCCATTGGTCACAGTCCGTCGCAAGATTGGTTTTTTGGATTGTATACTAAAGCTGTGTGTTTGGTGGTGGAATTTTGTAATAATGGGGAGAAAATAATTCATACAGTTTTGTTATAGAAATAATTATTAAGTTGTGCAGTGAAAGACCAGGATGGGTACGAGCGATCGTAGCTGTTGTGGTCAACCCGAGGATGACCGGTTACCCGCTCATATAGAAAGGAGATGCAGAATGAATAAGTATCATTCTTCCGGTTTTTCCCCTTTTCCTTTTCCTGCAACGGCTAATCTGGTTTTTCTTCACGGCAATCTGATAACGATGGAACCAGACCAACCACGGGCGGAGGCTATTGCCATCCGGGGTGACAAGATTATTGCGGTTGGTTCCAACGACGAGATCAGGCATCTGGTAGGCTCGAATACACAGGTGATCGATCTGAAGGGAAAGACTCTGGTACCGGGGTTTATTGATTCGCATGCGCACTGGATCGGAGGTAGGGATCACGATGGCGTTTTCCCGATTGACGAGACGGTCCACTACTTGCTCAGTAATGGCTGGACGAGCATCAATGAATTGTTCGTGGACCAGGAAAGATTGGATTCGCTCCAAAACCTGGACGGGGAGGGACGCCTTAAAGTGCGTGTCAATGCCTATATTCCGGTCAACTATGGCACTGAACGCTTTGGACGCCCGTACGAAAATTTTACTCCTCTGGAAGTTGTCAGTTCCCACGTGCGTATTGCCGGTGTAAAGTTCTTCACCGAAAGCTATTATGGAGCAAACTTCTTTTGGACACAATCAGAATTAAACGAGGAAATCAAAGCCGCGCACGATCTTGGTTGGCAAGTAGCCATTCATACTGAATCGGTTAAGGGTCATTCCATGGTTCTGAAAGCGCTGGGGGCGCTTCACACTTCGCCTTTTGTAAACGACAGCAGAAAACATAAACATCGCCATCGCATCGAGCACGTTATTGCCATTACTGATGTGCAACTGAGAGAGATCAAGCGGCAGGGTTACATCGCCTCGATACAATTGAACCTGCCGGGTAACTACCCAGAGGAGGACCCGAACTTTCACAAAAACGTTCTTAAAGTAAATGGTCTTCCGCCCCGATGGACCCAATGGACCCGATGGAAAGACCTATACGAAGCAGGGATTCTCATCGCTGGTGGCTCCGATTGGCCGTGGATTACAAATAATAGCTTTGTGGAACTGGGTGGGGCACCGGCCGGTTCGCCGCTGCGCCTGATCTACAAAGCGGCTACCCATACCAACACGCAAGACGTGGTTCCGGATCACTGGATGGAAGACCAATACCTGCCAGTGGAAGTCTCTATGAAGGCTTTGACCATCAATGGTGCCTATGCTACTTTCGAGGAGAATAGCAAGGGCAGCCTGGCCCCTGGCAAGTTGGCGGATATCATTATTCTTTCTGATAATCCTATTACTGTGGCCGCTACCAATATAAAAGCAGTCAGGGAGATCAGGGTGTTGATGACCATGATTGGTGGGAAAGCGGAGTATTGCGCACCTGGCACCGTTGGTTTGTGTCCCTAAACGGGTGTTTCAGCTCATAGGGTAGGATCGCGATTGATCCCATCGCAAACCGGGTCTCAAGTATCCGGCAGTAGATCGGGTCACGCCCCGACCTACTATCCCTGCGCCGTTTGACCGCGCTTATGTTAAACTACCTGCATGCCATTGCATGACCTGAATCGGGTGATGATCCGGCGCAACCGGCACAAAACGGAAAAAGCGGGGCGCCTGTCCAACCGGCTGAAACCAGCCGGCTTCGGCCTGCTGCTTGCCCTGTCGCTGGTGATGGCGGCCGTGGTGCTGGGCGTCTCCTGGCTGTACGCTTCGGTGACCGCTGGATTGCCGTCCGTGCAGGTTGTGGAATCCTTCTTCAACCCGGCGGACGGACTGATCTTGCAGCCCTCGCGCCTGTACGACCGCAGCGGACAGACCGGGCTGCTGACCCTCGACAATCCCGGTTCGCTGCGCGCCTATGTGTGGCTTGACCCGGCGCGTGATGTCCACTTTTCCCCGCTGCTGGCGCAGGCTGTCACCGCGCTGAACCAGCCGGATTTCTGGCAGTCTTCGGGCGCGGATTGGAAGCACTACGATGATCCCGCACCGCGCACGCTGGCTGAGAGCCTGGTCAGCCGGCTGCTGTTGTGGCAGGAAGATGCCACCCCGCGCCGGGCAGTGCGCATGCGCCTGCTGGCCTGGCAATTGACCTCGAACTACGGGCGTGAGAAGGTACTGGAGTGGTACCTGAACAGTGCCTCCTTCGGCCGGCAGATCACGGGGGCGGAGAGCGCGGCACGGGTCTATTTTGGCAAATCGTCCGCCGACCTTAATGAGGCGGAAGTGGCGCTGCTGGCCGGTCTGTCAACCGCCCCGGCGTTGAATCCGCACGATTCACCCCAGGCGGCCGAAGACCTGATGCAGGCCAGCCTCGAAAAACTGGTATCTGCCGGTCTGTTCAGCGATGAGGTCCGGCAGGCCGCGCTGGATACGGGATTTTCCATCCAGCCGCCAACGGAAGAATCTGTGCCATCCTCCCCCGCGTTTACCCGCCTGGCACTGCAGCAACTGTCCGCGCTGGTGTCGGATGACCGTCTCGCCCTGGGTGGTCTGCAGATCCGTACCACGCTGGATCTGGTACAGCAGGAGCAGCTGGAGTGTGCCCTGAAAGCCCAGCTAGACCGGTTGGAAACCACCTCGGTTCCGGCGGATTCCACCTGCGCCGCGGCACGTCTGCTGCCGGCACTGCCTCCCCTGGAGCAACCCCTGCCCGCGGGGACGCAGGCTGCCGGTATCCTGATGGATCCGGTCAGTGGTGAGATCCTGGCGCTGGCGGGAAAGACCACACTGGATGCCTCTGGTGATATCTACGGAACCATGCAGGGCGGTACGGTACTCAGCCCGTTCCTGGCTGCCGCCGCTTTTTCACGCGGTTACAGCCCTGCCAGCCTGGTATGGGACCTGCCGCGGCCGGCGGTGGATGATTCCATCCCGTTGACCCGCGAAGTGGCTGTCCAATACCGCGGACCGGTGCGTTTGAGGACCGCCCTGATCAGCGACCGGTTGAACCCGCTGGAAGATTTGATCGAAACCCTCGGACCCCGCAATACCTGGCGCTTGGTCCGCCCGTTGGGCATCACCAGCCTGGAAAACGCCTACGCGCCCGAAAAATTACTGGAAGGCGGCGGATCCGTGTCCCTGCTGGAAGTGGCGCAGGGCATGAATGTTTTTGCCAATCTGGGCGATCTGTATGGCCTGCAGATTACAGCCGGGGAGGCACTTCAGCCTTCAACTTTGCTGGCTGTTGAGGACAGTTACGGCGAATCCATGTTTGAAAGCGATATTATCCGGCGCCAACCGGTGCTCAGCGCGCCGCTGGCGTATCTGGTGCACAACATCCTGTCTGATGAACCCATGCGCCGGACGGAACTGGGCTACCCGAATCCGTTTGAACTGGGACGGCCTGCCGGTGCCAAATATGGTTCCACAGTGGACGGGCGGGAAATCTGGGCGGCGGGATACACCCCGCAGCGTTCGGCGGTCATCTGGATGGGAATCGGGCCGGAACCGGAAACCGGTGTCACGTTTTCGAAACCGCTGGGCGTAAAGGCGGCAGGGGGTGTGTGGAATGCCATTATGCGCCAGAGCCTGACCGGTCTGTCCGCCCTGGACTGGACGGAACCGAATGGTGTAAGCACATTGGAAGTATGTGATCCTTCCGGAATGCTGCCCACAACGAATTGCCCGTCACGGGTGAAGGAAGTATTCCTGCAGGGCAGCGAACCCACTACCACCGATGACCTGTACCGTCCGGTGCAGATCAACCGCGAAACAGGCAACATTGCCACGGTCTTCACGCCAGCGGGGCTGGTTGAAGATTCGGTTTTTCTGTCCATCCCGGAAAATGCCCGTGACTGGGCGCGCGCGGCAGGCATTGCCCTGGCTCCATCTGACTACGACACCATCCAATCGGGAACGGTTCTGGAGGATGTACATATCGACAGCCCGGCTCTCTTTTCGCAGGTCAGCGGAAAGGTGATCATCCACGGCACGGCAGCCGGGGAAGGCTTCAAGAACTTCCGCCTGCAGATTGGGGAGGGCTTGAACCCGAAGGACTGGGTACAGATCGCCGAAAATTCCATTCCGATCATTGACAGCCAGCTGGCGGAATGGGACACTGCCGGAAGCAACGGGCTGTTTGCCATCCGGTTGGTGGTGGTCCGCGATGACAATACCCTGCAGACAGCCCTGTCACAGGTCACGGTGGACAACACGCCACCGGAGATCACGATCATCAGCCCGGCGGAAGGGATCAGTGTATCGGGGGTCAAACCGGTGTTCATGCAGGCAGAGGTGGCGGATTCGTCCCCGATCACGAAAGTGGAATGGCTGGTCGATGGCAACCGGGTGGGGGAAAGCGACCATGCCCCGTACACCTTTGAGTGGGAAACCCCGCTGCGCGGAAGCCACAAATTGACCGTGAAGGCTGTGGACGCGGCCGGCAATCCGGCGGAATCAGAACCCTGGTTGTTTGTTGTCGAGTAACAGCTACCGTTCCGTAAAACGCAGGATCATGCCGCCCACCCGTTCCGGGTGACCTTCAGACGCGCAATCGGCGGCACCCAATCCGGTGACGGTTTCACCGTTCTCGCCGACCCGCAGGCTGTATGTGGTGCCGGGGGTCATTTCAAAGTCGGCGTATCCATTGTTCAGTTCGGGTTTCAACCCGGTATAAAAAGTCTCTTCACCATCTTTCCAGTTGATCTGGATGCGTACGCCGGGCATGGCCAAACCTGATGCGTTCTCGACCCAGATCTGCAGCAGCCCCGGGCGCAGATTCCGCCCGCAATCCACTGCCTTTTCCTTGAGGATGTACGGAGCGCTCAGCGTGGGGAACATGGTGGGAGTGGCACGCGGGATCCCGGCGGATGGGTTGTTCAGTGGCTCAATGGTCGGGATCGGGGTGCCGTCTCCTTCCGGTGTGCCGGTGATCTCAAGGGTGGGCAGTTCGGAAAGGATGCCGGAGGGGGTATTGGTCGTCTCCGGCATCAGGGTGGGCTCGATTGTGCCTGGGTTGGCTACCGCATCCGTTGGAGCGACTTCGCCGGCGGTATCCAGTCCGGCAGCCAGCAGTGCCAGCGCGTTGGAGTCTTTTTCATTGCCTGTGGCAAGCACCCGTTGGGCCTGGGCAGCCAGCGCGGCTGCCGGATCAACTTCCTTGAGCAGGTCAAGCCGCGGATACGCCCGTCCCCTGTCACCACTGGCAAAATAAGCCCGGGCGACGATCAACCGGTAGCTGTCGCGAGCTTCCGCGTTCAGGTCTGACGGGCGGGCAAAGTCGTAGGGAACCGGCCAGATCCACACAGCGAAGACCGTACCGGCGGCCAAACCGAGCAGGAATCCGGTTAACAGATACCAGGGTTGACGTGAAGCGCGTTCACGGCGCAGACGGCGTTCCCTCATGGTGACACCGTTGCGTTCTCAACCGGCGATAAAGCCTGCACCAGATCGGCCAGCGATTGCAGGTCCGTCGGAGAATAACCCATCTGTCCGGCGGATATCAGGGCTTCACTGGCGTAACGGTCAGGGGAATCCGTACCCAGCGATAGCAGACGCAGGCGGGCTTCTTCCAGATCGTTTTCATGTTTGTATATTTCGGCGGTCATCAGCACATAATCTGTGCGGTAGTCCACGCGCAGGTTGGTCAGCCCGGCCTGTGAATACAATTGTGGACGCAGCCACCAGCCATAGCCTATTCCGGCCAGCGCGCCGATGATGGCGGCGACCAGGAAAAAGAAGAAACGTCTCTTTCGCACGTTGTGATCAGCCCTTCAACATGGGGATGCGGACGCCCTTTTTTCGGGCGGTTTCAATGGCAAGGGGATAACCGGCGTCGGCATGGCGAACCACACCCATTCCGGGGTCTGAGGTCAACACCCGTTCCAGGCGGCGCGCGGCTTCAGGTGAGCCGTCAGCCACGATCACCTGGCCGGCGTGCTGGCTGTAGCCAATACCCACTCCGCCGCCGTGATGGAATGAGACCCATGTGGCGCCATTAACCGCGTTGATCATGGCATTCAGGATGGGCCAGTCACTCACCGCGTCTGTCCCGTCGCGCATGCCCTCGGTCTCGCGGTTGGGCGAAGCCACCGATCCAGAGTCGAGATGGTCGCGGCCGATGACGATGGGCGCTTTAACAATGCCCTTGGCCACCAGTTCGTTGAATTTCAGACCGGCTTTGGCCCGGTCGCCGTACCCCAGCCAGCAGATGCGTGAAGGCAGTCCCTGGAAGGGCACCTTTTCTCTGGCCAATTTCAGCCAGCGCAACAGGTGTTCATCATGCGGGAAGAGTTCGGCAATGGCTTCGTCCGTCCGGTAAATATCTTCCGGATCGCCGGAGAGTGCCACCCAGCGGAAGGGGCCATTCCCTTCACAGAACAGGGGGCGGATGTAAGCCGGTACAAAACCGGGGAATTCAAACGCATCCTGCACGCCGGTATCAAAAGCCCGCTGACGCAGGTTGTTGCCGTAATCAAACACTTCGGAACCTTTGTGTTTGAAATCCAGCATGGCACGCACATGGCTGGCCATGGATTGCAGTGAAAGCCGTTCATATTCCTGCGGATCGGCTTTACGGAGCTTTCCGGCAGCTTCGACAGATAACCCGGCCGGGACGTAGTACAGCACATCGTGGGCGGGGGTCTGGTCGGTGACCACATCCGGAACCACGCCGTGAGCCACAAGTTCGGGGTAGATCTCGGCAGCGTTTCCGATCAGCGCGATGGAGCGGGGGAGCTTTTTATCGCGGGCTTCCTCCACCAGGGTCATGGCTTCTTCGAGATCATTGACCACCATGTCAACATAACCGATTTCATGCCGGCGGCGGGCACGTTCCGGGTCAACTTCCACGATCAGGCCGATACCTTCGTTCATGGTAATGGCCAACGGCTGGGCGCCGCCCATCCCGCCGAGACCGGCTGTGAGTACCAGTTTACCTTTCAACGAAGGCCAGCCGCGCTGTTTGGCCAGGGCGGCCAGTGTTTCATATGTACCCTGCAGTATGCCCTGTGTACCGATATAGATCCATGACCCGGCGGTCATCTGCCCGTACATGATCAGACCCCTGGCATCCAATTCGTCAAAGTGCTGCTGGGTGGCCCAGTGCGGCACCAGGTTGGAATTGGCGATCAACACCCGGGGGGCATCCGGATGGGATTGAAATACCGCCACCGGTTTACCGGATTGCACCAGCAGGGTCTCATCGTTTTCCAATGTTTTAAGGGTTTCGAGGATGGCATCAAACGCATCCCATGAGCGGGCTGCGCGGCCCCGACCGCCATACACCACCAGTTCGTCAGGTCTTTCCGCCACTTCCGGATCCAGATTGTTCTGTATCATCCGGTAGGCGGCTTCGGTTTGCCATGATTTACAGGTCAATTGTGTTCCACGCGGAGCACGAACAGGCCGGGGTCCAGACATGTGTTATCCTCCTTGGTAACGGTATACTGAAATTATACGCCAGGGTACCACGCATTGAAATTTCACCCTGAAAAGGCGGTTGTTTGAATCAAAATCCAGCGGTTGATCTTATACAGGTTCTGATCGGTCTTGAAAAGGTTCGCGTGCCCATTGACGATTTTAGCCGGGCACTCTGGCGGCTTTCCACGCTTGACGCGCTGCCCGGCCTGGACCTGTCACGGGAATATTCCTCCCGCCGGCCCACCCTGTTTGGCCTCCATGACCTGAGCCATACCATCCGTGTGGCGTTCTGGGCATTGTATCTGGTGGAATTATCCAACCGGCTCGGGTATCCGGTCAGTGGGGATGAAACCCTGGCAATAGTTTACGCGGCTCTGATCCACGACCTGGCCCGGGTGGATGACCTGCCCGGTGGAAAACACGGCCGGGACGCCGCCCTGCGATATCGACCAGTATTGGATGGCCACCTGAAACCCGACCTGCTTGAACGCTGCCTGAAAGCAGTGGAGATCCACGGGTTCAAGGATGAACCGGTTCAGCCTGACCCGGTCTGGATGACCCTGAAAGATGCCGACGCGCTGGATCGCGCCCGGCTGGGTCCGCCGGGGCATTGGGAAACCTGCGATCCATCACGGTTGCGGCTTCCAGTTCTCACAGAGAACACGCCTGTACTTGAAGCCTGCCTTGCAATCAGCGTTCTGCTGCTTGAATTGCTGGACCCTCAAAAGAGCGAACCGGGTATATGCGCGCGTTCAGCGGATATTATGGCCCGGAAGATCATACAGGGGATCGACGGAACGGACCGGCAGATGCGGGAAGCCGCCCTTCTGGTCACAGACCGGCTTCTCACAGATGGATCATGATCTCTCTACGGGTTCGATATCCAACACTTGCAGGGTTTCTTCGAACCGGTCTTCTTTTACGAAAACATAGTCAGTATCGTATGTGCTGACAGCCAGGATGCTGATCCCGGCGTTGGCGAGTGGTGTTAGTATTCCGGCCAGAATCCCCACGGCATCGAAGGGAAAAGGTCCTTCCAGTTTTAACCCGCGCCAGCCGTTTTCCATCTCCAAACCTTTGGGTACGGCTGCCGCTTCCACCAGCAGGGATAACTCTTCCGGTGTGCGGGTGACACTACAAAAGATACCGCATTCCGCCCAGGAAGGCATTGGTTCCACCGGCCCCAGTTTGACAACGGCATATTCGCCGGGAAGGGGCGTGATATTAAACTGTCGTTTCATATCCTCTGATCCTGAAATGACCCTGAATTTTAACTACCTGCCGGTCTTGGATGGATCCAACATAAAACACGGCATACCGTTCTCTCAGTTATCCATTTATGCGCGAGAGAATCTTGAATTATTGATTACCTACCGCGACCACATATCAATCCGAGAAACCAAATTCGTGTATCAATTCAAAAATAATCTGGCGGCTCAATACATCCACATATTCAAACTTAAACCCGATGCCGAACAGGCTGGGATTTACATCCCTGCGGCACCACATACAACGGGCGTCAAACTCGATCTCCTCTTTTCCTTCGATCTCGCGGGGGAGCATCATTTTCATTTTTATCAGCAACCCCTGTTCATAGCAGGTTTCACTGACGATCATCAGGCCTTCTTCCGTAATGTCGACCAGGTGCCCCAGTAGCTCATCAGTTTTACGATCGAGGACTTTGAGGTAATAGATCAGGTGACGGCGGTGGAGTGTACGGCGGTCTGACATGGTTCCCTCCCGGTGTTTCTAGTCGCGGAAAACAATAGGCATATTTCGTATAAACAGTATAGGAGATTACCTCCTTTTTTTCAACTTGATTCAACCCTGGGGGTTTAATTTGCGGATGGTGCCATTTACGGGGTCAATTTCAAAGGTGTCCACGGAATACAGCAATACACCGCCCGGTCCGAAATTCAGGTTGACAAGTGCCCCGGTACGGGTGTCAGGCAGGCCGTGCTGGTCAAACAGAGCGTTCCCCAGGCTGTAGAACACAATCGCCGGTGGAAGGTTATCTCCCCGCGCGAGGAATTCCATCGGTTGGACCACATGTGGATGGTGTCCGATGATCACATCAGCGCCGGCCTGTGCCAGCATGGAAGCCAGCGCGCGCTGACGGGGAGCCGGGGAAGGCTGGTATTCGCTACCCCAGTGGATGGAAACGATCAACGGATCTGCCTGACGGGAAGCTGCTTCGACCACCGGTAGCACAACCGGCACGTCCACTGGCCGGCTCACGTCGTCCAGCGCAATGAATCCGGCAAGCCGGCCGCGCAGATTGATATAAACCGGCTGTGCATCGGGGCCTGCTGTGTAAATGCCATAAGACGCAAGCGTAAGCCGGGTCTGATCAAGCCCTGATTCACCGCAATCCAGAATATGGTTGTTGGCGAGTGTGACCAGGTCAAATGACGCGTCTTTGAGGGTGGATACCATGGATGGCCGGGCGCACAGCATAAACCCCGTGGTTTGTGATGGGGCGATTGTCAACGGGGATTCGAGGTTGGCCGCCAGTACGTCAGACCAGCGGATTACAGGTTCAAGATCACGGAATGGCTGCCAGTCTTTTGACCGGTCCGCAGCGGTTTCGATCCCCCGTCCCAGCATGACATCCCCAAGGAATGTGATCCGGAATATCTGAGGTTCAGGGGCGAGGTTGCTGATGAAGATCAGGGCTGCCAGCAAACCGGCAGCCCTGAAAAGATGTCTCTTCATTTAATCCGATTCAGTGAAACTTCCGGTCCAATCCGGGCGGTCAGGTGCCTGCCCCGATTCAACTTTTTGCTGCCATTGTTCGTCTGTCATCCGGTTGGCTGATGGAACGGTGAATTCGTAATAACTGAAAACAGCGCCGATAGCGATCCGCCAGGGTTGATCCGGTAGAACGACCAGGATGGGCACCGGTTCACCGATGGCTTCCGTTAACGCGACCAGGCTGCCATCCGGCGCCGGACCGGTGGCTACATCAGCTACAAGAGGGGCTTTCATATCCGAGATATCCACCCGGCCTGTACCTTCGTCTGAGTCCGCGGCTGCCACGGCGAACTGTTCCAGAATGCCACCGTAGTAGTAAATATGCCAGTAATCATCTTCAGACAGCTCTATACCGGCCAATTCCTTCTCGGCAGCCGTTTGCAGGAAGGTCAGCTCGGAAAGTAGGTTCTGGAATGACGACTCAGCCCAGGGTGTGACCAAACCGCGCGAGGTCAATCCGTCCAGGGTCATCTGTGCCAGGCCTTTAAGCCGGGCGAAGGCAGCCGGATTGGGTTCCACCCAACCACGGGGCTGTTCATCCGGTCCGCCACCGCCCATTTCAGCCATTACCTGTTTGGCGTAAAGGATGGTGTCATGCTTCAATTCTGTCCATGAACCCATGGCGGTATTCAGGTCTTTGCGCGCCCATGCCTGCCCGCGCATAAAGACCGGATAGCTTTCGCCCTTGGGTTCTATCAGCGGGAAGAAGGAGTACAACCAGGACCAGTACAGGTTCTGGGTCCATGTTTCTGTGTCCAGGGTGGCGACCTCGCCTTTTACCTTGGAAAGTTGTTTGTCGTAATTGACATATTCATTCTCACCCATCTCTTTGAGGATGTTGTACGATTCGTCTGAACCCATGGCGGCCAGCAGATCCAGCCCTTTGGGCAGTGCCCGGGGTTTATCATCAGTGCCAACTTCGCGCCACATCACCTGCCCGAAAACATACTGATCAAGGGTGAAGCGCTGTCCCATGAAACGGAAACCTTTGGTGGCCTGTTCCTTATCCTCGGTGATCCAGACCCACATGGAATTAACTTTCGGTGGGGGAAGGGTCTTCGCGGCTTCCATGAATTGAGCGAATTTTGTTTCATCGGCAAACGCGTTCAGGTCCGGATTGGGACCAAACACGCTATCGCTCAGTGAGCCGTATTCCTGGTATGACAGGTCGTCCGATTTGCCCACAATGAAAACAGTGGGTTCGTAGATATTCTGCCACAGTGTAATGGCATCGGTGCCGTCTGCCGCACGTGCCTGACGGAGTGCCTGAACCAGCAGCAGGGCGCGGCGTGTTTCAAATTCATCGCGCAGTCTGAAGGTCAGGCGGCCGTACCACATCATGCCTTTAAAGTATTTCTTCAACTCTTCCGAGCGGGTGTAATGGCCGCGGGGGATGTACTGGGTGTAATCTTCGATTAATTTTTCCATCGGTGACAGGTCTTCCCGGTCCCAGATGGGGGAGACATCCTGACCATCATGTTTTTCGATCAGGGCAATTTCACGGGAAACCAGGTCTTGCACCACGGGTGGGACGGGATCTCCCGTCTCCAGTAATTGGGCTGCAACGGCAAAAAATGCCAGGTTGCGTTTTGCCGGTTCTTCCAGGGATGTGCCGGCAAGTGCGTCCACCTGCTGCTGGTTGACAGCCAGCATGGCTGAAGTCAGCGAACGTACCTGGCTGATGAAATGCGTGGTTTCCAGGTCGCGCAGCATCTTATCAAACAGGAGGTGGTAGGTGTGGTACACGGCATCGGTGGTGATGAATGGCACTGCCGAATCATAGCGCCAGCTTTCGTAAACCTGGTAAAACTCCCGGTACTTACCCGGTTCTGCCGGGATGGTTACAAAACCGTTATCCGAAAGCATCCGGCTCTGGTTCTCTGAAAGGGCATAACTTTCAAGCCCTTTCACCTGAACCAGATCCACAGGCAGGGAATAGGAACCTGTTCCTCCGTATGCCGGAGGAATGTTTACCGGAATATCCGGGAATGACGCAAACGCTTCCGCGTAGACATCTGCCGGGGGTGTTGGTGTGGGCCCTGACGGCTGGGCGGGGTTTTCCGCAGGCTGGCTGTCCTGCCTGCTGGCAGGCATGGCTTCGACGGTTTCCGCCTTTTGATTGATCTCTGAAACAGCCCCTGTCACCAGGCTGCAGGCCATGGTAAATACGGCCAGAATACTGATGCACAACCAGATCTTATTGCGGTTGGTTTTCACAAAATCCTCCTCTTTTAGCGCAGGTACCCTGCAGGTTATTGCAGCAGAATAAGTCCGGTATTCTGTCTGGATCGTACTCCAATGATTTGCCGGGATGATTGATCTACCCGTGAAATCAGGTCAAAACCAAAACCGTTCCATTGCCAGACGGCCAGAGTGGAAGCTATTGATGGATCGACATCCTGATAATCACCTTCCCGAACCACCAGTTCCTGACCGGCATCTCCATCCATGTCCACGATGGCAAAACTGCGTACCGGTCTGGCCAGGGCAGAGCCGGCCCATAATTCACCCCAGTGATCTCCCTTCCAGCAGATCATTATTATATGACTGCTCATTCCCTCCGCATCCTGATGACGGTTGATACGGCCGCCAAAAGGCAATACTTCATCAACAGGCCAGGGTTTGAAGGGACGGCGTACCAAAAGTGTCACTTCCGGTTGTTTATCGTGATTAAGATCAGACCATGCGGCCTGTTGCACGATCCAACCGTCAGGGCTTTCCCACTGACCGGCGGATGAAGTGATCTTTAGTTTTCCATAGTAAAGATCAAACCTGGACTCATGCGGCTTTGAGCCGGTTGCCGGAGATGCAGAGGATGGCCAATTCGCGCGGACCAGCACGTCGTCACGCAATTGCCTCAGACTCAGGACCAACGGTGAGAGGTTAGCCAATCCTACAAGAATAGCCAGACAAGAAATGTATATTTTCTTCCAGAAACTCATATACTTGGCCCGTTTTCCGCTTTTCATTGTAGGGCAAGAAAACCCGCCATGCAATCCATACTTTCGAACATCCACCTGCCTGTTCTATAATAACTAAATAAAAACTTGAGGTGAGCCATGCCAAAAACATCCATCCATTTTCCTGCCGGTTTCCTGTGGGGAACGGCAACTGCATCCCACCAGGTGGAAGGGGGTAATACGAACAACAACTGGTACCGGTGGGAAATGACGGATGGAAATATCAAAAACGGTGATAAATCTGGCCTGGCCTGCAACTGGTGGGGTGGCAAATGGAAGGATGACCTCGACCGGGCGGCGGAATCCCACCAGAATTCACACCGGATGTCCATCGAATGGAGCCGTGTACAGCCGTCACCCGACCGCTGGGACGAGGATGCGCTTGAGTACTACCGGCAGATCATCCGCGGAATGGTCGACCGTAAACTCGTACCCATGGTGACCCTGCACCACTTCAGTGACCCGTTATGGCTGGTGGATATGGGCGCATGGGAAACAGATGCCGTAGTCCCATATTTCGAGCGCTATGTGGAAAAAGTGGTGGGAGCCCTGAAAGATTATGTCAAATTATGGGTGACCATCAATGAGCCCAATGTTTATGTTTGGGGGGGCTATATGGGCGGCGGATTTCCGCCCGGTAAAAACAATATGAACCTGGGCCTTCAGGTAATGGCAAACATGGTGCGCGGCCATGCGGCAGCCTACAGAATAATTCACGCCGCACAGCCAGAAGCGCGGGTGGGATTCGCATTAAATTACCGTGACCTGCAACCGGCCAGACCGGGCTTTCCGCCCGATGTCTGGATGGCCAACCTGCAGGCGAAGATCTATAACGAATCCTTTGCCGGCGCTCTGAAGACCGGAGTTTTCGATGCGGTTTTCAAAAAGATCAACATTCCGGAGGCGGCAGGGACACAGGATTACCTGGGCGTTAATTACTACACCGGCGATCTGGTGAAATTTGACCTGACTGCGGCGGGCGAAATGTTTGGCCGCCGCAGTACCCCGCCCGGTGCGGAGATGAGTGAAACCGGCTTCATAGCCAGCGTGCCGGAAGGAATCTTCCGCGCATTGCACTGGGCGCGCCGGTTCGATGTGCCTTTGATGGTAACGGAAAATGGTGTGGAAGATTCCGAAGACCATCTGCGTCCGCGGTACCTGGTGGAGCATCTGGAACAGGTGCGGCGGGCGGCCAATTACAACTACCGGGTGGAAGGGTACTATCTCTGGTCGCTGGTGGATAATTTTGAATGGGAACGCGGTTGGACCCAGCGCTTTGGATTATGGGGACTGGATTGTGAAACCCAGGCGCGCATCCGTCGGCCCAGCGTTGACCTGTATGCTGCCATCTGCAAGGAAAATGGAATCACGCACGAGATGGTGGAGCGGTGGGCGCCGGAATCGGTGAAATGCTTGTTCCCTTGAACTACCCCAGCAGGTTGTCTACCAGACGGTCGATATAATGTTTGCGGGAATCCGGTTCCTGTAGATCAAGCCCGAACCGGCTTTCAAATACTTTTGGGGTGAGTACGAACATCATGACCGAATTTGTGATCTGGATAATTGCTAGATAAAGCTCTTCTTCGGGAAGGGTTGATCCTCTTGCTGCAAGGTCATGTACCAATTTTCCAGCGAAGTCGTTTACTGTTTCCGTAAACGGGGTCAGGTAATTGCCATCCACGAGCAGGTCATACACGTGGGCGCGGGTAATTCCCTGATATTTCAACCCGCCTTCCAGTATTTCATAAAAAACCGCTTTACAGCGTTCACTGGCTGATTCGCCGGGCAGTTTCTCAATATCCTCCCAGTCAAAAGCGTTATGCAGGGTCTGCCTCATACAACGTTCAATCAACGCATCTTTGCTGCGGAAATAGTAATTAATGGCGGCTATATTTACACCCGCCTGTTCGGCGATTTGCCTGATGGTGGTTCCTTTTATTCCGTACTTTTCAATACATTCCACTGTAGCAGTGATGATCTTTTCTTCAACGGGTGAAAGCGCCATGCTTTATGTCTCCTGTATCAGGCCGGGGTTGCCGCATAACCTGTTTGAAGTATCCCACAATTCACGCGCAAGCACCGCGTCACCTGCCTGCCGGCTGGCTTTTCTGGGCTTCCGGTCGTACCAGTAACTTTCCGGGCTGTGTTGTATGGACGGCTCCGAAGCCAGGTGGAGGATGCCCCGGGCGGGAATTTCCGGATCCACACCGGCTGAACTGCGCAATTTCCACACCAGGCGGGAGAGCAGCGGTTGTTCCTTGAAAGCGATATTTGTTTTCACAAGCCCGGGGTCAACGGCATATGCGTGAACGGAACTGGAAGAATACCGCCGGTTGAATTCAGCGGTGAACAAAATATTGGCCAGTTTTGACTGACCATAGGCCAGTATCCCGAGATAAACGGCAGGGTTGTGTATGGTCTGCGGATCGATTGTCAGGAAGTAATGCGAGTCGGAGCTGACGGTTATCACCCGGCCGGCGGAGGATTTTTCCAGCAGGGGTAATAATTCACGGGTCAGAAGAAACGGAGCCAGGTGATTGGTGGCGAATGTTTTCTCAAAACCATCTTCGGTGAGGTGCTTTTTCTGGGAATAGGTTCCGGCATTGTTCACCAGGATATCCAGACAGGTCAGGTTCAACGCGAGGATCTCGGATGCCAACCTGAAAATCTGCTTCCGGGATGACAGATCAGCCAGATGGAAAGTAATCCGGGCTTCCGGGCAGGCGTGATGTATTGTGTCCTGCGCTTTGCGGCAGCGATCCTCATCACGCCCGACACCGATGATCCGCGCGCCATGAAGCGCCAGCAGGGTGGCGGTTGCCAGTCCGATACCGGATGTTGCGCCGGTTACAACGGCTGTTTTACCGGCGAGTGCCGGTGTGTAATTGAACATGGTTTCCATATATTTTTCTCCACTATGTTCCCAACCCGGAAACGGATGAGAAAATTCTGACGGTTCAGTGATCGAAACAAGTGTTTGAAACAACTGCTTGACAAAGTATATCCGACTCTATAAAATAAAACAAGCGATTGAAACAGATGATTGACCACAATTCAGGAGAACGAATGAACACTTTTTTACTTGTCAGCGGGGCGACAGGCGGATTGGGCAGCGCCATCGTGGCTGAATGCGCCCGCCGTGGATACCATCTCTTTTTGACCGATATCCGGGAGGATGTCACCGGTTTTGCCGGATATATTGCCGCCACATACGGTATTGAAGTGCGTGCCCAGGCCTGTGATTTGACCTCGCAGTCCAGCCGGACGGAATTCCTGGATGCAGTTAAAGCCCAGGGAATACGCTTCAGGGGATTGATCAATGTGGCTGGAATCGACCATGAAGGTGCGTTCCTTGAACGGACGCGCGACCAGATTCTCCAGTTGGTCCGGTTGAATGTAGAATCAACGGTGGATATGACCCACGAAATACTCAAGTTGCGCGATCCGGAAAGCCGGTTCATGCTGGTGAATGTGAGCAGCCTGGCCGCGGCATCCCCCATGCCGTACAAAGCCATCTATGCGGCTACCAAACGGTTCCTGCTGGATTTTTCTTATGCCATTCGTGAAGAGATCCGCGATTTCGGAACAGTCACGGCACTTTGCCCGGCTGGCATGCCGACCACTACCGAGAATATGACCGCCATCTTCGCCCAGGGTTTCTGGGGCAGAGTGACCACTGTGGATGCACGGACGGTTGCCCGGCTGACAATGGACGCAGCGGAAAAAGGATCGGATGTGGTCATTCCCGGTGTGTTGAATCAGGCCATTCAGTCCATCAGCCGTCTGCTGCCGGCTTCGGTGACGACCCGGGTTGCCGGTGGCCGCTGGCGGGCTGCCAGGCAGGTCACTGATCCGTGGCAGGAATACCTTAAAACCACTTCAACGGTTTAATCTTCAGGGTTTCAGCGGAGATAATTTTTTCACGAAATAATGCCCGCCGCGTTCGAACCCGCGTTTCTGGTAATACTGCCGCGTTCCGACTGCGGCTATCACAGCCAGTCGGGAGAAGCCGCTTTCACGGGCAATACGCTCCGCTTCAAGGATCAACCTGGTGCCCAGACCGGTATGCTGGGCGGCTCCGGCTTCGTCACTGCCCACAGGCAGGGATTGTCCGAAAACATGCACTTCGCGGATGATGGCTGCCTCAACCAGGTCAGGCATGGTCTGCCTGATATCTTCATTTTGTAACAGGTCGGGCAGGGAAAGTCGCAGGTAACCGGTCAGCCGGTCTTCCGGTGTATCGAAGGATAGAAAATGCTCCTGCGAACCCGGCGTGCGGTACGGGAGGTCGTGAAATACCAATTCATCCGGGTTCACCTGTTCTCCGCGTACTTCACGGCAGCGGACGCACTGGCAGCGCTGGCCGCGCCTGTCCAGTTCCAGTTTTACGTCCATGCGCAGACTGCTGCGTTTGTTTCCGGCGGCGATCAGGTTTGACGGAATATCCCGGATCACCCGGTTTACCCGGCAATAGCGTGGGATGGTGGTTTTCAGGTCGGCTATCAGGTGGGTCAACTCATCTGTGGTGTACGGGATATATCCACCCTGTTTCCAGATATCAAACAGCTCCGAGTTTTCCACCAGCTGGGTGGGGTAGATCTTCAGTTCATCCGGGCAGTATCCGTTTTCCCACAAACGGACAAAGTCTTCCCGGTCGCTTGCAAGGGTCGCCCCTAAAAGATTGGGCATCCAATGCAGCACAATTTTGAATCCGGCGGCGCGCAGCATCCCGATGGCCCTCAGGGTGTCACCGGCCGTGTGGCCGCGTTTGTTGATTTTCAGAAGCCGGTCATCCAGGCTTTGCGCCCCGATCTGTACCTTGGTGACGCCCAATTCCCGCAGGCGGGCCAAAACGGAAGGCGTGATCTCATCCGGCCGGGTTTCAATGACCAGTCCCACATTCCGGTGGTCAGCCCCTTCGTTGTACCGGTGGGCTTCATCCAACGTGGTGGAATCAAACCCGTTCATGGCGTCAAAACAGCGCCGGATGAACCACTCCTGGTATTCCGGGTCGTAGGTGGTAAAGGTGCCGCCCAAAATGAGCAATTCGATCTTGTCAATGGGATGTCCGACGGCATCCAGGGCTTCCAGGCGGCTGGCAACCTGCATATAGGGGTCAAAATCGTTCTGCATTCCGCGCATAGCGCCGGGTTCGCCGTACAGGTAGCTTTTGGGAAGGCGGGCATCATCCGGGCAGAAGATACATTCGCCGGGACAGGAATGCGGTCCGGTTAAAACGGTTACAGTGGTTACGCCGGAAAGCGTGCGAACCGGTTTTAAACGGATGCGTTTGAACAATTCAGGGTCTTCCGCCCATTCACCGCTGGAAACAA
The DNA here is from genome assembly GCA_964424035.1 of uncultured Leptolinea sp. Lineage (GTDB taxonomy): Bacteria > Chloroflexota > Anaerolineae > Anaerolineales > Anaerolineaceae > Leptolinea. Next base: position 11,262 of record CAYRHB010000025.1, on the reverse strand, counting down.
GCTGGCGGTAGGCTTCAACCAGTGTATGCTTGGCCAGGTAACCGACACCCGGCAGGGGATTCTTACGGATGGCGGTAAATACATCCGTTCCCTGTCTGACCTCTTCAAGAATGATACGGGCGGCAGCCAGTTTTTCCGGAGTGAACCGGCGGGCTTCCGTCCATTTTTGTATATCTACCATTACTTTTTTGCACCCTGTCCATCTATAATTAAACTATGGACGAAACGATTGTACACGCTTTGTTGGAATTGAACCGCCGATTCTACCAGGATTATGCCGAACCTTTTGCCGCCACACGCCGGCGCATTCAGGATGGCGTACGCCAGGCTGTGATTGATCTGCCGGATGGACGCTACCTGGACCTCGGTTGCGGCAGCGGGGCGCTGGCCGGTTACTGGGCGCGGCCGCGTTTTGATGGAACCATCCGGCAGGGATTGTATGTGGGAATCGATTTCAGCGCGGGATTACTGGCCGAAGCACGCCAGAGCCTGCCTCAAAAATTACCGGATGGATTGGGAATCGCATTTCTGCAGCGTGATCTGATGTCACCGGACTGGCACAGGGGGATAGAAGGAATGCCATTTGACGGCATACTGGCATTTGCCGTCCTGCACCATCTGCCGGGACATGAAAACCGGCTCCGGTTCCTGAAGCAGGTACGGTCATTGATCAAGCCCGGGTGCAATTTCATACTCAGTGTCTGGCAGATACAAAACAGCCCGAAACTCCTTTCCCGCCGGCAGCCGTGGGAGGCGGCAGGATTGAGCGAGAACCAGATGGAACCCGGGGATGTTTTGCTTGATTGGCGGCAATCATCCAGAGGATCACCTCAAAGTGCCGGACTGCGCTATGTGCATATCTTCTCAGAAGAAGAAATGCACAGATTGGCCGAATCAACCGGTTGGAGTATCCAGAAATCATCCTATCACGATGGGCATACGGGAAACCTGGGTCTGTACCAGGTCTGGAAGGCAATCTGATCAGTAACCGGCGCAGGTCAGCCAACCGGGTAGTGAATCAAGCAAACGGCGCATGATACGCCCGGATGCCTGTTCAAAGAAGCTGATCCCGTTATAGGCTTCACCACCCTGTTCCGAAACCAGATCACTGACGCCGCGCAGGATCAGGCAATGGCGCCCGTATTTTTTCGCCGTCACCCAGGCGATGGATGCGCTTTCCCAGTCGGCCGCGCGGGCTCCGTATAGACTGACAAGCGACGGGATGTCTGCCGGGAGCAGGTCACGATCCGCCGAAACCAGCACTCCGGTTTGTATTTCCAGTGGATAGGGTTGTTTTAACCAGGAATGATCCAGGTTTGTGGTGTAGTGACCGATGGATTCCTGCGGATCTGACATCTGTTCAATAATGTCATAGGTCAGAGTTTTATCCGGCATCAGGATCACATCGCGTTCAATGAGACCGGAGAAGCCTCCGCAAGTTCCCAGATTGATGACCAGTTGCGGGTCCCACTCTTCCAGGGCATAAACCGCAGAGGAAGCGGCGGCGATTTTTCCCCATCCGCCTTGTTGAAATACCACCGGGTACCGGTTAATTTCAGTAAGAAAAAATTCACCAAATGGATTGGTTTTTACCGGGACATCCGGGTAGTATTCGCGGACCCATTTCCATTCTGCATCGGCTGAGATGAGGATCACAATGGGTTTAATCATCGTTTTTTCCTGGGTAAATGTCCGTCAGACGGTCAATGAGGGGTGGATGGTAATGGCGGATGAGTTCCAATAAATTGGTGCGGCCGCTGATGCGCTGCTTCCGGCGGTCAACCGGACCCTTGAGGGCTCCCTGCCACACAATTCCGGCAATATCACGCGCGGCATATGGTTTCCCCAATCTTCGCGAATTTTCCGCCCGGCTTCGCAATATTGCCCGGTCATTGATCATCCAATGACTGAGGGCTTGCAGGGCTTCCAGTGGATTGACTACCAGATCGCCGGCACCTCCCTCCAGTACCACCTGTGCGTTGCCGGTCTCCTGCCCCGGGAGGGCATCCACCAGAAGGATCGGCAGCCCGCATGCCAGGCTTTCTGTGACGATCAATCCACCCGCTTTACAGATGATGGCATCCGCCGCGTGCATCATCTCCGGAATGTTACTGGCATACTCATACAGGTAAGCCGGAATATGCCAGTCGATAGCCTGCAATTCCTGATACAGGGTGGCATCATTCCCGGCGGCAGCGGCGATCTGGATGGGAAAACCGGAATGGTTGAATGTGTTCACGGTTTCGATCAACCGGTCAACCCGTTTGCTGCCAACTGCGAGTACGGTCAACCGGTCGGGATCCCAGCCCAGTTCGCGGCGGATTTTGTTTTTGGAGCGGGTCTCATTGACCAATTTGGGTGAAACCGGTATTCCGGTCTCGATTACCTTCTCCGGTTTGAGATTGCTGGCAATAGCCTGGTCGCGAACTGTCGAATTGGGCACTAGGCAGGTATCAGCTGCCCTGTTGAACCAGATCCGGTGGACGTTGGAAAGGTCGGTTATCACCGTAAAGAGAGGCACAAAAATCCGGTCAATTGTAAAGACCGCTTCCAGCGCGCTTTGATAGAGCGGGTAAGTTGTAACAATGGCATCCGGTTTGTACTCTGTCACCAGGTCACGCATCACTTCATACAGAAGGATCATTAAAGCGGATTCCGCGATCACACTGGGAATCAGGCTGTCACTGACGTCATAACCCAGGCGGTAAAGTTCCGGTGCTTCTTTAATGATCTTGTCATAATCCGTCTGGCTGTCACGGAGGAAGAACGGCGTACGCCGGTCTTCCAGTGGATTGACCAGTTTCAACACGCAATTGTCGCCTGCAAGCTCTTGCAGGGCATCCTGAACAGCCAGTGCGGCGCTGCGATGACCGAAACCGGCATCCGCCGTTAATATCAGGATGGTCTTCCTGTCTTCCATGCCAGTCATTCCAGGGGGGTATCAGGAGGAAGCTGATCACATAAATAATCGTGCAAAAGCTGCAGGGCGGCTTCCGCGGAGTGTTCCTTGTTTTGCAGACGGTTGCCTTTCCATAAGAATTTCCAGGCATGATTCCCGTCATTTGCGCTCAGGCCGATCCACACCAGCCCGACCGGTTTACCCGGTGTGCTGCCACCCGGGCCGGCAATCCCGCTGACAGAAATCCCCACCGTACATTCCATCGGGAAATCGGCATTCATGCAAGCGCGGATACCGTGGGCCATTTCGATCACGGTTTCCCGGCTGACAGCGCCGTATTCGGTGAGGGTTTCCTGTTGCACGCCCAGAATACGCTGTTTGACCTCATACGCGTACGCCGTCACAGAGCCGAGATAATAGTCGGATGACCCCGGGATGTTCGTGATACGGTGGCCGATCAGTCCGCCGGTGCAGGATTCAGCTACAGCCAGTTTCATTCCTTTTTTGACTAGTAATTTACCAATTTGAACTTCTAGGGGTTCAACAGAAGATTCATTCATAGACTGCTGATTATAACCACAGAACCATTTTTCAACCGATCATCCCTATTGACAGAAAGTCCCGTCTTGAGTATATTAACAACAAGTTTGTAATGCAAACATGTTTACATAAGAGGAAAAATGAACAATTCAATCAAATCAACCATCGAGCGCACCCGCCAATACTGGTATATAGACGGTTTCAATGAAATGCTGACCGGAGTGATCTTTCTCCTTCTGGCTGCCATTAGCTATATTGGCAGTACCTTCGAACCATCACCCCTGTCCGCCATCCTGGTTGGTGCCGGATATCCGGCTGTGATCCTGCTCGGTATGACTGCAGGCCGGAAGGTCGTCAATCAGTTAAAAACCAGCATCACATATCCACGCACCGGTTATGTTCAGTATATCCGGCCGGAACCGGGCGAACGGCGGAAGCGCGCCATTCGCGCGGGGATGATCTCGGCGGTGACTGCCATTCTGGTAATTACCATCCTGAACAGGATGAATCCCATGTTCTATGTCATCACCACCGGATCCTGTATTGCCCTTTTCATGGTCATGCTTGCCGCGCGGATTCCCCTGCCGCGGTTCTACGGGCTGGCTTTGTGGACAGCACTGCTGACGTTGACATCCACACAGTTGTTAATCGGCATTCCAAATAGACTGGTCATACTGCTGGCTGGTTGCGGCTTGGGATTGGTGGTCAGCGGAATTTTCGCGCTGACGCATTACCTCAACCATACAGAACCGGCAAGCCCGATGGAAGGAGAGGATTGAGTGAACGACGACGTGAAATCCCTCGCTGATGTCGACCGGCTGGTCCACGAGCCATCACGATTAATGATCCTGACCATCCTCAATTCTGTGCAAAAAGCCGATTTTGTCTACCTGCAGCGGGAAACCGGATTAACGCGCGGGAATCTTTCAGTCCACCTGAGCAAACTGGGCGATGCCGGCTATATCGAAATCACCAAAACCTTCAATGGCAAGATCCCGCAAACCATCTGTCAGGTGACAGAGACGGGAAAAGCGGCTTTCATAAAATACACCGAATACCTGAAGCAGGTGATGAACAGGATAACAACCTCCGGGTGACCATCGGTTGTGTTAGTCGGCTGTTATCTCCAGCGGAGCAAATTGGAAGTAATCATTGCCATCCATATCTTCAACCATGATGGCAACCCGATACCGGCCCGCATCTGATTCGCGGACTCCAAAATAGAAAGGCTGTCCGGTGAATGAGAGGCGGTTACCATCATGATAGTTAAACGCAAAGCTGCCGTCAGCGGTTTTCTCGATCCAGATATCCAGGAATTGCCATTCATCACCTGCCTGCGGATTGATGGCAGCTGCTGCGACTCCGGTGGATGTGCCGCCGGTAAAACCGGCAATGCGAGTCATTCCGGCGTCTTCATCATTCCGGAAAAACATGCGCGCGTCACGAATGATCCCGTCTTCTGTGAATATGTAGCGACCGGGATTGGAGTACAGGGACTCCTCGTCCATTTCACCAAACGCTTCAGGTTCCAGATAAGCGAAAGAACAGAGGGTGCCGTTACATACTCCAAATGATGAAGGCAGCCATTCGATCTCGATCGGTATTTTCCCGTTTTCAACCTTCCACACCGGGTAATAGACACCATCCTCTTCCCGCACATCAACCCCCCGGAAATAGTCGAGGTAATGCACCAGATAACGATCCCTGTCTATTTCAAGAAGTGTCAGGAGATAGATATAGGCTATCTGACTTCCGTTGATGTCAGTTTTTATGCGGACTTTCTCGCCCGGTTTGATTGAATCGGCTGAAAGGCTGAGCGGTGCGATATGTATATCCTGCCCCAGTCCGGGCGCCGGAATGCGTTGACCGATATCCGGAATACCCTTATTAAAATCCTGACCGGCATAGTGGTATGCCAGAAAATCATCCCATAAGGCAGCATTCACGAACCGGTTGGAGAGGGTTGAATATAACTCAACCCCAACATTCTCATTCCAATACAAGCCTGACACCGGAAAGAAGATGGAGATTCCGGTAGCGCCTTTTCGATCCTTGCCATGTGTTTCCGCGATAACCGCCTTGTCGATGGAGATGCGCAAATTGGAAGCGGCTTTTGCGGTTTCCTCGTTCCCCGTACGCCTGGATGCCATGGCTGCAAAGTGGCTCAAATCAAGATAGGGTGACGGGTAATTGTCATCAAATGTATTTGTGAATACCCTGGTATAGGCCCGTGAATCAGCTATTTTCTTCTGGTCGGAATCTTTCAGAGCTGCCGCGAAAGCATCCAATCTGGCGTAGATATCCGGCAGGGTAGAAAGGTTAACGGCTGCCAGCGTGCTTTCAGCCATAAATGCTTCTGCCAATGCTGCTTCCGATGTGTCCGGATCAAGACCAAATTTCTTCAAGAAACTGGCACGGGCACTTTTGTTGATGATCCTCTGGTCTTTTTGTATATATGTGCTTACTACGTAATTACTCAGATCCGCGGGAGACATGGACGGGTTGCCATTAAGCGCGGAAAGGAATTGCGCATACGCCCAACCGAGTCCGGGTTCAACCTCTTCCGACGCAACAGCATATGTAGCATACGGCGCAATGGCTGAATACACTTCCAACATACCCATCAGGCAGGCATCCATTCCGATCATATCCAGCTTCTTGAGGCCGGATTGGGAGGTAATTGCTTTCAGGGAAGTCTCCAACCGGGAAAGTGAAATAAAAACAAATTCCTCTCCGTGGTTGTCTGCATCTGTCCAACCACCCGGCCAACCCATGCCATGATCAGACATGATCAATACATGCCGGTCTGCCGGGTAAGCTTCCATCGCCCAGACAGCGAAATCGACAAGGGTGTCAGGATCGCTCATATCCACTTCGCCTAGGTCCTCGACCATTTTTGAATGGATCTCTGTCAGATCCGTATCCTTCATGATCTCGTATCGTCGGGCTCCTGTCCAGTTGCCGTCTCCCTTGTACCCTTTCTTGTTCCGGTCGATCTGGGCAACAATCCTGACCCGTTTTGACGATCCTGCCATTTCTGCTTCATTCAGGTCAAAGACGATATCTTCCTCAAGCACGGGATCGTCTGCGTCAAAATAGAGCATCACCAACCAGGTCTGGGTTTCGGGGTTGATCGCTGATTGGGGTTCCCCGGCGGATGTAGCCACCGGTTTTTCATCACCGCCATTGGATAAATAGATCAGGATCCCGATGCCTGTGCACACTGAAATTCCCAGGCAAACCAGTCCCAATACTAGAAGAACAACAAGCGTCGTTGAAAGACCTTTATGTGCGCCATCGCCGGGAGATCGGGCCATTCATCCCTCCTGGGGAATTTACAACCGGTTATGCAGCTTATGGAATGTATGTATCCACATACAATGAATACGCCGGATTTTGTTTCAATCCAGTAAATTACAGGTTAATATTTCAAATAAAAAGCGGGAGTCTTTGTTTGGACTCCCGCTTGTGGGTAAAACCGTTTATGGCAATGATGGCATTACACTTTGCCAGTTGTCACCGATGATAATGGCTACATCGCCCATGTAATTCGGATCATACCGGCTGAAAATCTGACTGCTGGGTATTTGCAGCAAGCCGGCCAGGTACTTCATGGTGTACGGATTGCCGGTGTAATCCACGAGGGTCATCTGCGAATAGAGTTTGTCGGCATTTCCCGTTCCAATCACATTCATGCCGATCGATTGGAAATAGACACCGAACCGTTCACCCAGGCTTGCATCCTGCGTTCCGTTCTGTACCATCAGCCGGGCTTGTTCGCTGACCATTAATGTGGTCAGGTCGGCAACCGGAATGGGGGTGGCAGTGGCCGGGACATCGGAAGATGCGGCTGCTGCCGGCTGGCTAACGGAAGTTGGCGCCAGCACCACGGGCGCGATCGGTCCTCCGGATGCGAAAATGGAGTCGCGTACGTTACGAATATTATCCGGATTGGGGATCAGGATTGAGAGGCCGTCGGGGGAAGTGGCTATCTTGGTATCCTGTGTGCCGATAATTGCCTGCTTGATATTCTCTTTCGGAACTTTTTGGGCTGCCAGGGCCAGTTGAATGACCTGCGACATGGTTAGATTGGTGCGCAGTCCCGAGGCAATATCGGAATAGATCTTGGGTGCTTTGGAGATCATCTCCGGAAGCAGATTAAGGTTGAAGATCTGGTTGCGGACAGCGAGGATTACTTCCTGCTGGCGGGTGGCGCGGTCGAAGTCACCACCGTCTGTGTGCCGTTGACGGGCATACGCCAGGGCATCGGCACCGCATAACGGCTGCGTGCCCGGTTGGAGCGTCCGGGTATTTCCCTGTCCAAGCGGGTCAATGGTGATCGGAACACGTACCTTGATGTCGATACAACCGATCTCATCAATGAATTTGATAAATGAATTGAAATCAATCTGGGCATAAAAGTCGATTGGAACACCCAGGAATTGTTCAACAGTAGAAACGGCAAGTGCCGGGCCTCCACCGGGAAGTTGATTAATCTCACCCAGGTAATAGGCAGTGTTGATCTTGCCGTAATCAAAGCCGGGAATGTATACCCACATATCACGCGGGATGGACAGGATGCCGGCCGTGTTGGAAACCGGATCGTACGTTACCAGCATCATACTATCGGTGCGGGATGCCGGTTCGTTGGCTTCCCAATCGCGGAAATCAAGGCCCATTAACAGAGCCGTGACACGGCGGGAACCGTCCCACGCTTTGGCCGCCGAACTATCTGAGGATTGCATCGACTGGGCTGCCTGTTCACTATCGGGCAGGGTGTTGTTATTGGATGTTTCACCGCCAAGGTCAACCGGAGCACCGGGTAGATCCGGCATGGTCCATCCGGCGACCAGATTTTTAACGATTGAAAAAGCAACAATCGCCGTACCTACTGCGAGGACGGCAAAAATAGCAAGGATCACCGCTGTTACACGGTCACCACGCGGCCGGGGCCGGGTGATGCGGAATATTTTTTTGGCCATACGAATTGTTAATCCTGTGAATCCGGGTTAAAAAATAATGGTATTTCCCGGACTTGTTACAAACTAATACCACCGGGCTTTTATCAAACGATTTTCGGTGGAGGGACCGGTAGTTTATCTACCGCCGTTTCCAACCATTTGCTGCCTTCATCAATCAGCATGACTGGAATATCGTCGACGATGGGGTATTTGCGTCCGCAATCTTTGCAGACGAGCCATGAATCATGAACCAGGTCCAGCAGCCCGTCTTTTTCGCGCACACAGGCCGGGCAGCGCAGGATATCAAGTAGTTCTTTCTTTACCACGTCATGCCTCCAGAGAAGATCATTCTTCTTTTCTTACAGTATGCGCATTTTACCACACAGCATCAGGGAGTCGTTGTTGGTGTTTCTTCCACTGAGGGGGTGGGAATACCTTCTGTGCCCGGACCGTATTCAAAAACTGCCTGCCAGGGTTGGTAATGAGTTACGAACTCGTCCGTAAAATAGGTCTTGCCGTTCTTTGTAACCAACCGTTTGACCGTCACATCTGCACCTTCGGCTGCCCAGTCAACCTGTTTGATCTCGCCTTCTTCCAGTTCCGGATTTTCTTTATACAGGTCTTCCGGAGCTTCGACAATGTTCTGCGGCCCGGTGGTTTCAGATTTCACTTCGCGTCCATCTTTGGTTGAATAGAATTTCCATACGATGCTGTTCTTTTCCGGAAAGACATATGTTTCCATCAGAAGCCAGTAAGGCGTATCGTTGGTAAAACGGAAATCAACCACAGGAACGTAGACAGTCGCATCCAGGCCTGCCAGATTAGGATCGATCCGGTTGGCCACCGTCTTTTCGTAATAGCCAACCCGGTAGGCATGGGGATGCCGTTCCACAATGGGGAACCCGGCATTGAAGGCCGCCCGAAACAGGGTGGTACTGACCTGGCAAACACCGCCACCGATCCCTTTGATCGTGCGTCCACCATAAATGATCAATGCTTCAGCAAAACCGTTGTCAAGGCTCATTTCGCCCAGATTCTTGACCATGGAGAAGGTTTCACCGGGAGCTACCAGTAGCCCCTTGAAACGGGCTGCGGCGGCGGAAATATTCTGGACACGGTCAGGGCTGGAACCGTAAAAATATGACGTTTCCGTCCACACCAGTTCCTTTATACCCAGGGAATCGGTTGTGGCATTGTCGAGCACGTCCGGTTTCTGGTAGTCGTAGACCAGGGTAACGTCATGTTCACCAGCCGCCGCCTTTTTCTGGATCAGGCCGATGGTTGAGGAGACATTCAGGGTGCGGCCGATCACCGCGTGTTCAAACAGGTCTAATTCACGCAGGTCATCATTGAAAATAAACCGCGCGTTACGGGCAAGCTGGTTGGTCTTATTCCCCAGGTCATTCAAATAAGGCAGCAGGATCTGGTTGTTCAATTCGACCTGATAGACAGAATGATCCCCTTCCGGCACGCGTACCAGAGAGAGCATCCCGGCCAGGGTTTCAGGATCGATGCTCCAGGGTCCGGGGCTTACTTCTTCGTATGGATCTTTCGGCATGGTGAAGGTGAATGGCGCGGATAGCAGGTTTTTCACCACCGCTCCGGTCTTTTCCACATTGATCAATGCCGGCTCGGTAGTTTTTACAACCAGGTCAATCGTACCGCTTTGCATGGCTTCCATCATGGCGCGCAGTTTGCCCAGGGTTTCCACCTGGTCCAGTTCATGGCCGGTCTCGCCGGACCGGATGGTCACATCCACACCGGTGATGGTTATATTGGCTTCGATCAACGGGTGGTTTACCTGCGTGGCGACTTGGCCAAGCAGAGTGGCTGTCAACCGCTGGTCGAAAATATAGGTAGGGGCAATGTATGTTGTGCTTCGGGCAGCGGCCAGTTGGGTATTAACGCGATGGAAAAATGTTCCCTCGCGTCCTATGTTGTAAGCATTAAACGCCGATGACCTCGCGTCCAGTGTTAATCCCAATTCTGCCGGGGTATATGCCCAGGATTTATCCTGGTATTTAAGGGTGATCCGTCCATTTTGAGGATAGGGGAAGGAAATGGAGATAACCTGCTCGGCTTCTTCCGGAGTGAGACCGCCAAGGTCCACACCGAGCATGGATACTCCGGGATAGACCCGTCCGCTGAACCAGACTTCATAAAGTCCGCCGGCGGCCAGCATGAAGAAAACAAAGAAGAAAGAACCGGTGATCAGGGTAAGAATAATTTGAACCGGCAGGCTGGATTTTGAAGGGGAGCGTCTGGTTTGAAAGCCCATAATGCATAAAATTATAACTCTGGAAAATTGATGGCACCAATTTTTGTCAAATCCCTTGACACATAAAAAAATACGAGTAGAATTCTGCCCGTTGTCAGAAACAGACAACGATTTCGCCCGAAAGGGCAAATCCATAACAACCCAATACTTGACTTCTTTGAAGGCACCCTGCCCTGAACAAGGAGTTTTCTGAAAACTAGCCGGTGGAGAAAGAGACACCGGCAAAATTATCGGAAACTGACCCCTTGACAGAAAACACCAAAACGGGTAAACTCAAAGTCCCTTAGTTGAGGGCGGTTTCGCCGTGCGGCAAATCGCTAACAAATAAAGGGCGCGAGAAGCCCCTGCAAGCGTCGCTGTGACAGCCGATGTTGAATTCAAAAGACATCGGCGAATTTGTCTCAAAAACCTTGACAGACAGGGAAAGAGCGAGTAAACTCTCGCTCCGCGAAGTTGGGAGCACCTTAACAACTGAAGAGTGATAGGAAGAGAGCGATACCCTGTCGTTCTAAAAAATTCCGTAAACTTAAAACCTGAAAAGGTTAAAAATTTTTTGCGGAGAGTTTGATCCTGGCTCAGGATGA
>CAYRHB010000024.1:0-33765 GCA_964424035.1 uncultured Leptolinea sp. | reverse complement strand
GCAGCCATCCAAAGCCAATGCCAAATAACAATCCGGCACCAATTACCCAGAAAGCGACCTGCCGCAACTGCCTGGATTGTTCAAAAAGTGGGGATAACGGGTTATCCATGCGGACAAAACCCAGAAGCAGCCCGTCTGCACGGACAACCGGAATGACAACTTCTTCACTCTCTTCCGATGTGGCTGTTCCCTGTTCAGTAGCCCCATCGCGCATTTGATACTGCTCGCTGTAAACAATCTTACCGATCAACCCCTCGTCAGCAGGGGCACTTGATGCGAGCACACGTCCGCCGGAATCCAGCAACATAACCCGCGCACTGAGGCGCGGGCTTATCCGCTCCAGAAATGCCCTGGCTGAATTGCGGTCAAGCCAGATGGAAGGTTGCAGCGCGGCTGTATCAGCCACAAGTACAGTCTGACGGGAAAGATCACGGGAGACACTGGCAACGATCCCCTGCGTTTCAAGCAAATACACCATTAACATTCCAACAAATGGAAGAACGATGAGCAATGGAAGCAGATTGCTTAGGATAAGACGAAAACGCAGGGAACGCATGGTCAAATCTCCCTTGGGACAAACCGGTAGCCAACACCGCGCACTGTCTGGATTCGGGGAATGCCATCTTTGTCATCTTCCAGTTTTTCACGCAGCCAGCGGATATGTACATAAACAACCTGAGGCTGCCCCTCAAATTCCGCCCCCCATACCCGGGACAGGATATCGTTGGTAGCCAGTACCTTGCCTGAATTGGATGCCAGCATCAGCAGAACATCAAATTCCCTGGGGGATAATGCGAGTGGTTTCCCATTTAACAAAGCCTGATGGGCAGCCGGGTCAATGGATAGGTCACCTTTTACGATCAGCTCTGGAGCGCCTGCCGCCTCTTTTGATCCGGACGTCCGCCGTAATACGGCTTTTATGTGTGCAAGGAGGACATCAAAATCAAAGGGTTTTGTTACATAATCGTCTGCCCCCAGCTCCAGGCCAATGATCTCATCCACTCCACGCCTGCGGGCTGTAAGAAAAACTACTGGAATCCCCATCTGGTCGCGCAGGATCTTCAGCGCGTCAAGACCGTCCATTCCCGGCAACCCGATATCCAGCAATACAATATCAGGCCGGTGTTGTTTCACCTGATCAATGCCGGATTCCGCATCCGCTGCAGTCGTGACGGTATATCCAGCCTGCTGTAGGTTAAAAGCCAGGCTGCGCCGCATCAATTTATCATCATCAATCAATAAGATATTTCCGGGCATATTCGACAGGCTCTCATGTTCTGATCATACTATAGGCGATTCTTACCGCGATTTTACACTTTTCAGGGTATTTCTTATTTTATTCATATATTTGCCAAATCGGGTTGTTGTACAATACGCAATAAGCAAGAAAGGATTAAAAATGCTTCCGACAATTCATTGGTACAGCTCCTATTTTACCTATTTGTTGTTTTCGCTTCCGGCTCTGCTTCTGGGTCTATACGCGCAGGCAAAAGTGAAATCAGCTTTCAATAAATATTCCCGGGTACGCAATTACACCGGCCTGACAGGTGCACAGGTCGCCCGCCGGGTCCTCGATTCGAACGGTCTACAGAACGTCCGTGTTGAATCCACAAATGGCATGTTGAGCGACCATTACGATCCGCAATCCAAGGTATTAAAGCTCAGCCAGGATGTATATGCCACACCATCCATCGCGGCTGCCGGCGTAGCCGCCCATGAAGCGGGACATGCCATACAGGATGCCGAAAACTACTTCCCGTTGCAGATCCGCTCGACACTGGTGCCTACCGTCCAATTGGGATCATGGCTTGGTCCGATCATTTTCATGGTCGGTCTCGTCATGTCCTCGACCATGGGTGAGAAGATCGCCATTTTCGGGCTGATCCTCTTTGCTCTTACGGCACTCTTTGCCATCATAACCCTGCCGGTTGAATTTGACGCAACACGCCGGGCAAAACTGGCTCTGGAAACCAGCGGCTATATAGGCCTTGAACAGATGACCGGCATCCATAGCGTATTGGACGCCGCCGCCCTGACGTATGTGGCTGCAGCTGCCCAGGCGGTCTCAACAATTCTGTATTATGTATTCCTGCTGCTTGGACGGCGTGACAACCGGTAACCCGGATTATTTTTCAAACATACCAGGCCACATGGAGGCCTGGTTTTGTTTTAACCAGGTTCTGTATTTACCATAATCCGGACTATACCGGCCCACAATCGCCCAGAAAGCCTTTGAATGGTTGTGCTCTTTCATGTGTGCCAGTTCATGGACCACCACATAATCAAGCACTTCCGGAGGAGCCATGATCAACCGCCAGTTGAAGCTGAGGTTTCCACGTATCGAACAGGAACCCCAGCGTGAACGTTGGTTTCGGATGGATATCCGCACCGGATTTACACCCATCTGCGTAGCCCGAATCTGAACCTGCCGTGAGATGGCTGCCTCCGCCTGTTTCATCAACCATTTTTGCAGCAGGCTGGAAGGACCATTTTTACCGGCTACTACCCTGATCCTTCCGGGGAGGTGGGAAACATGCTGACGTTCCAACCTGCCTGCATTCGTAATCTCCAGCAGCATGGGTCTACCCATCAACAGGATCTGCCCTTCCGGCAGGGATTTTTTCTCGATGCGCTTTTTCCTTTTTTTGAGCTTTGTCTGTTTCTCAATGATCCAATCCGCGTATTCCTTAAGTAACCTTTCAGGATGCAAGTGGGACCCTTCAGGCAGCACCACCTCGACCACATCAGCCGAGACAGACAAACGCCATCTCGATGCCCTTTTGGAAATCCGGACAACAAAGGGGACATATTCTGAACCCAGAAGAATCGATTTGGATGGTTTTTGTGGATCAGCCATGGTTTTGTAGTACCCGATTGAATATGATAAAGTTAACAACAATTTCCTGCAAGTTTTTTACCGAAATCAATAAAAGGTACCTATGGTCCAGAAGAACATTCCTGATATCGTTATCTCCAGACTGCCGATATATCTTCAAACTCTTATGCAATTTGAAAAACAGGGAAAGACCATAATTTCCTCCAGAGAGCTGGGAGAGCCTTTTTGCATCACAGCGGCCCAGGTCCGTAAAGATCTATCCTTCTTTGGCGAATTCGGAAAACAGGGAAGCGGATACGATACAAATTTCCTGAGCAGCCAGATCCGGTCTATTTTAAATATAGATCGCGCGTGGGATGTCGCCCTGGTTGGCGCGGGAGATCTGGGCAGCGCTATTGCCCGGTATCCGGGTTTTCAGGAGCGGGGATTTCACATCAGGTTCGTTTTTGACAGTGATCCATCCAGAATTGGAAAATCCATTGGCGGACTTACGGTGATGTCTGCAAATAACATGGTCGAGACCATAAAAGTAGAAGGCATCCGGATTGCTATGATAACTGTTCCATCCAGGGCTGCCCAAAAGGTGGCGGATGATCTTGTTAGCGCCGGGATTAAGGCGCTTCTCAATTACGCTCCGGTACCGTTGAACGTGCCGGATGACATCCGGGTCGAAACAGTCAATCCGATCATTCAACTTGAACATATGGCGTTTTACCTGTAAACGAAAAGAGGCAGACCAACCTGCCTCATACGAAACATTTTAAGTGATCCGGTTTAGACCGGTGGTAAACTCCGGCGCAGCAATTCACGCATATCCATCGCGCGGGCGGCGCCTTCAGCCGTGCAAGTCAACGGGTTGTCTACCAGATAAGCCGGAATTCCCAGTGCTTTTGTCAGGTACTTGTCCACACCCCGCAAGAGCGATCCGCCGCCGCACAGAGCCACACCCCGGTCAATGATATCGGAAAGCAGTTCCGGCGGTGTTTTCTCGAGTACTTTTCGGGCCGTATTGACCACATCGGTCATGGGATCCTGTAAGGCTTCAATGAGGTCATCTGTGGTCAGGTTGACCGGCCGGGGAAGACCGGAAACCTGGTCCTGTCCCTGAACTTCCATGGCCTGCTGCTGCTCCTGTGGGATGACCGAGCCGATCTTGATCTTCAACAATTCCGCTGTTGGTTGCCCGATGATCACGCCGTATTTGCGGCGGGTGTAAGTGATGATGGACTCATCAAAATGAAGACCACCCGCGCCGGATGTCTCAGCTGTAACGATGGAATACATGGATAGTACCGCCGCCTGCATTGTCCCGCCGCCCATACTGATGACCATATTGCCGGTCGGGGTTCCAATTGGCAGGTCAATTCCCAGGGCTGCCGCCAGGGGTTGTTGGATCAGTGCTACTTCCCGTGAACCTGCCCCCAGACTGGCTTCCTGGACCGCCCGGCTCTCCACACTGGTCACACCATACGGCACGGTTATCATCACCCGTGGGCGGAAAAGGAACATCGGGCCGCAGATCTTTTTGACCAGAAATCCCAACAGGTTTTCGGTGATCTCATATTCTGCAATGACGCCATGCTGCAAAGGCCGCACCACCTCAATCGATTCGGGAACGCGGCCGATCATATCACTGGCTGCCTGTCCCCATTCAACCATCTTCATTTCGTCCGGGATGATGGCAACGACGGTAGGTTCCTGCAGAAGTATCTGGTTGCCTTCAGCAACAACAATATTCATCGTGCCCAGATCAATGCCTAATTCTCGAGTGAAACCGGGCATAGGTTATTTTCCTCTCATATATCTTTAACGGTTCTTTCGAACGGTTTTATAGCGTCTTACGGCATCCAGGCGCAGGTTGGATCTGCGCATGGCGGCTTGTACCGATAGGTATTCATCCGTTTGAGATTGTGGCATTTTGGCCAGTAGTTCTTCAGCCCGTTTCCTGGCCAGTTCAGCCCGTTGAATATCAATGTCTTCCACGTTCTCTGCCGCGTCTGCCAGAATGGTAACCTGATCGGGTTGGACTTCCGCAACACCCCCGGCAACGGTGAAAAACTGTTCTTCGGTCTTCGTCTTTAATGCGACTACGCCGAAGCGCAGTAATGTAAGAACCGGCGCATGGTTTGGCAGGATGCCCATATCGCCTTCCAGACCCGGGAGGTTGACAATATCAACATCACCCTGAAAGACAATCCGATCTTGCGAAACCACTTCACAACGTATGGGCATGAAAAATCTCCCTAACCTGCCAGCGTGCGGGCTTTTTCGATCGCGTCATCGATGGTGCCCACCATGCTGAAAGCCTGTTCCGGAAGATCGTCACATTTGCCATCCAAAATCTCGCGGAAGCTGCGGATGGTCTCACGCAGAGGAACATAGCGACCGGGAATACCCGTGAATTGCTCCGCCACGGACATGGGCTGAGAGAAGAAGCGTTCAATCTTGCGTGCGCGTGATACGATGATCTTGTCTTCTTCGCTGACTTCGTCAATACCCAGAATGGCGATAATATCCTGCAGGTCTTTATACCGTTGAAGGATCCGCTGCACTTCACGGGCAGTGTTGTAATGCTCATCACCCACGATCTTGGGATCCAGGATACGGGATGTGGATGCCAGAGGATCAACCGCCGGGTAAATACCCTTTTCAGAAATAGCCCGTTCAAGGGCAATGGTGGCATCCAGGTGGGTAAATGTCGCCACAGGAGCCGGGTCAGAGTAATCATCTGCCGGAACATATACAGCCTGCATGGATGTGATCGAACCCGTTCGGGTGGAGGTAATCCGTTCTTGTAATTCGCCCATTTCGGTCGCCAGGGTGGGTTGATAGCCCACAGCCGACGGCATACGCCCGAGCAACGCGGAAACTTCGGAACCAGACATGGTAAAGCGGAAGATGTTATCAATGAATAAAAGAACATCCTTGCCCTCGTCGCGGAAATATTCCGCCATGGCAAGAGCGGATAGCGCCACACGCAGACGAACACCTGACGGTTCATTCATCTGGCCGTAAACCATAACCGTATCTTTCATAACGCCCGATTCAAGCATTTCGCGGTATAGCTGTGTTCCTTCACGGGTGCGTTCACCCACACCTGCGAAAACAGAGTTTCCCTGATGTACGGTAGCAATGGAGCGGATCAGCTCCATGATGATGACTGTCTTGCCTACTCCGGCTCCACCGAAAATTCCCGTCTTACCGCCTTTGGTGAATGGGGCTATCAGGTCGATTACTTTCAGACCGGTTTCAAAAACCTCAACACGGGTAGACTGTTCTTCAAAAGTGGGAGCCGCGCGATGGATCGGATAACGGTCTATCGCCTTAACCTCACCTTTATTGTCAACCGGATCACCCAGCACATTAAAAACTCTGCCCAGAATATCAGGCCCAACGGGAACCCGGATCGGAGCCCCTGTCCGACGAACTTTCGTGTTGCGTTGCATTCCATCTGTCGTGTCCATGGCCACACAACGGACCATGTTATCGCCCAGATGTTTCTCCACTTCCAGAATGATCACCGGTCCTTCCGATGAGACCACCTCAAGGGCTTCATAGATCTCCGGCATATTGTCGATGGAAAATTCTACATCGACCACACTACCCTGAATTTGAGATACCCGCCCGGTTTGAAAATCCATACTGCCTCCCAGAAATTTCCGGTTTATTCTTTCGCCACGATATGAGCCGTTGCCGCCATGGCTTCAGCCCCACCGGTAATGTCCAGCATGTCATTGGTAATGGCCTGCTGGCGAGCTTTGTTGTAGTCCATTTGTAACGATGAGATAAGTTCGCGAGCGTTATCTGTGGCATTCCGCATGGCTACCATCCGGGCAGCCTGCTCACTTGCCTGTGAGGTAAGAATAGCCTGATAAACCTGCAGCTCAGAGAAACGGGTGATGATTCCGCTCAGAACTTTTTGATCATCCGGTTCAATATGAAAGATCGAACTCGTATGATGATGGGTCACATTGTAAGCTTTAACCCGGTCATCCGCGTATTGCACCTCAAGAGGCAGCAATTTGCGAACAACTGTATCCTGTTTGACCATGCTGTGAAAATCTGTGTAGGCCAGAAAGACCTGATCGGCATGGCCATTCAAATATTCTTCAATCACAATGTGCCCTACTGCCGTAAGGCTGGCAAAACTGGGTGCGATTGCCAGGTCGCTGAATTCCGCGATGATATTCTTCCGTCGGCGCAGCAACATATCCCGGCCTTTTTTACCCACAGCAATGTAATTGATAGTCGCCGATGAATCACGGAAATGGTCCAACGTATCGCGAACGATATTCATATTGAAGGCACCTGCCAGTCCACGATCACCACTGATCAGAATGACCAGGATCTTTTTCACCTCAGTGCGTTCACGAAGCAATGGATGCAGGCTGGCATGCCCTGGCTGCCGGGCAAGATGGACAAGTAATTTCCAGGATTTTTCGGCGTATGGCCGGGTGGCATTGACAGCCGCGATGGCACGCCGTACCTTCGCCGCACTCACAGTTTCCAGCGCGCGGGTTACCTGGGCGATACTTTTGACGCTCCGTATCCGGAGCCGCATTTCTCGTGCAGAAGCCATTCAGTCTATCCTATTTGCCTGTCAGGATGCCACATATGAAGCATTGAAAGTCTTCAATGCTTCGCGCAATTTTTTATCTGTATCGGGTGTGATCATTTTCTTCTCGGCAATATCCTTGCCCAGAGCCGGGCTGCTGGTCTCAATGAAACGCAGCATGGATGCCTCCCAATTGCTCATTTTATCCACCGGTATCTGGTCGGCATATCCGTTGGTCCCGGCAAACAGAACGATCACCATCTGTTCCAGCGACATGGGAACATATTGAAGTTGTTTCAGGATCTCTTGAAGCCGCTGGCCGCGATTCAATTGTGCCTGGGTTGATTTGTCCAGATCCGAACCAAACATTGCAAACGCAGCCAGATCACGATAGGCAGCCATGTCAAGCCGCAGACGGGATGCCACCTGCTTCATGGCCTTGGTCTGGGCAGAACCACCCACACGGGACACCGAGATACCTACATTCACCGCCGGACGGATACCGGCATTGAACAGATTTGATTCCAGGTAAATCTGTCCATCGGTAATGGAAATGACATTGGTCGGAATATAGGCAGAAACATCGCCCAGAAGGGTCTCAATAATGGGCAGTGCAGTTAATGACCCACCGCTGCCTTCCACTTTAACGATCTTGCAGGAACCGGCATCTGCTCTTTCTTTAAGCGCGGTTTCCGCTTCGTATAAAGACCGGGGACCATCAAATACAGTCCCATCAATCGCGTCGTTTTCTTTTGCCGTTTCACCGGAGAATTTTTCAGGAACGATGACGTACTTATTGGCCAGGCGGGCGGCACGTTCCAGGAGGCGGCTGTGCAGGTAGAACACATCGCCCGGATATGCCTCACGTCCCGGTGGACGCCGCAACAGGAGGGATACCTGTCGGTACGCCCATGCGTGTTTGGAAATATCATCATAGATAACCAGCGCGTCTTTACCGCGTTCCATAAAATCTTCACCAATGGCGCAGCCGGCATACGGAGCAATGTATTGCATGGCTGCCGGTTCATCAGCTGCGGCAATGACCACAACCGTATGGCTCATGGCGCCATAGCGTTCCAACAGGGAAATGGTGCGGGCCACGGACGATTTTTTCTGTCCAATAGCCACATATATACAGATCAGATCCTTCCCCTTCTGATTGATAATGGTATCGATCGCCAGCGCAGTTTTGCCAGTCTGGCGGTCGCCAATGATCAATTCGCGCTGCCCCCGGCCTATGGGGATCATGGCATCAATGGCTTTGATACCCGTTTGCACCGGGGTATCCACATCCTGACGTTCTACAACATTGGGAGCGATCCGCTCGATCGGCAGATAGCGGTCAAAATTGATCACGCCCTTTCCATCCACCGGCTCACCCAGCGCGTTGACAACGCGTCCAATCAAACCATCTCCAACCGGAACAGATGCGATACGTCCGGTGGATCTCACCTGCATGCCTTCTGCTATGGAGGAGTATTCACCCAGGATGATGATCCCTACACTGTCCTTTTCGAGGTTGAAGGCGATACCCATAACCCCGTTGGCAAATTGGACAAGTTCCTGAGACTTTACAGATGAAAGTCCATTGGCTCTCGCGATACCATCACCTGCTTCGATCACTGTACCAACATCGCGAATTTCTATTTGTGGTTCAAAGGAATCAATTTTCCTGGAAAGATCGAGTGTGATGGTTTGGGTGATATCGGGCATACAACCTCCAGCCGGAAGGGCGTGAAATTTTCCTTCCGGAATTTTATCCCATTATTGGGTATGATTCAAATCAAACAGACAGCAGAAATTCTATCAGATTCTGGTTGACTTTGTCAGGCTGATCGATGATCACACCATGACCCGCATCAGAGATTAAAACTTGCCGGCAGCCGGGGATTCCTGCAACCAGATCATGCTGGTTCTCCAATGGCACCGTTGTGTCATCATTACCTGTAATCAACAATGACGGGATTTGAATTCGTTTAAGCTCTTTCTGCACATCAAAAAGACCCAATTCCCGCATCGCGGTCTTGTATACTTTTGGGTCTGTCTGGCGGATATGTGCTTCCAGCTCTGATCGCAATTCCTGCTGATCATCACGGGGAAAGATGCGCCGGGATGTCAATTCAGCCTGCGAACCAGCCCCACGGAACCGGGCGCGAAAATATCTTCGTAGAAGGTAAATCCATTCATTCCATCGTTTGGGTCGTAATGTGGCAAATGTGTTGATCAAGGTCAAACTGGATAAGTGCTCCTGGAAATCGATGGCCGTTTGAAGCGCAATCGTTCCCCCCATGGATATTCCGGCAATATGGAAACATCCAAGAGACAACTTGTCAGCAATCTGCCGAACCTCTGCAGCCATCCCCCGGATGCTCCAGCTTACGCCGGAATACGTGGATCGACCAAAACCGGGCAAATCCGGCGCGATTGGCCTGAAACCGGCTTTCTCCAGCGCAGAGATTTGATACATCCAACTCACAGATTCCGTTCCCAAACCATGCAGCAGGATCACAGCCGGGCTGTTTTCCGGTGACGGGTCAAGATAGTGTATCTGGCTGTTTTGCGTTGAAATGATTGGCATGGGCTATTTGCCTGCACTCACCTGAAAATTGTCATAACTCACAACAAATCCACCGGTTTTTGATGTACTGGCCAGAAGACCGGCATCACCGGTCACATAATCAGAATCGACCGTTGACAATATTGTCCGGCCATTGATTCCCATGATCAACTGCTGCCCGACGCATGATCCGGTCAGAGTGATTACTGAATTGGGTCCCACAGGCTGAACATATTGCCATCCTGTCAATTGGATCTCAGTATTCCCGGCATTCTTCCAGATGGACGCAAATCCATCCTCCCTGATCTCCATGGCGTAATAATACGAAGCATCGGATTGTTGCCGGCATATCAGGCCAATTCCCCCGCTACCGGTGGATTGGGTGATTACGGCGTTGACTTTTATAGATATATCGGATCCCTGGATGCCCGAAGCTCCGGATAAGACCTGTCCTGCTCTGGTGATCCCGATCAGGTAGCTGCCATCGGCATATCCCACATAACCATCATCATCTCCGTAAATTGTCCAACCGCTGTTAATATCAGAAAAATCATCGGTGAAAAGCAGTCCATCCATTGCATTCCCAGGTGTGGGTTGTTGAACAGCCTGCTGGATCACCCTCTCCTCCCCTCTGAGAGCCGCTTCGATCAATGGTTTTGCCAGATTTACCGGCCTCAGGGAATTGATAAAACCTCCCGTTGGAATACATGTGTCATCCTGGTCAATAAAACCATCGTTGTTGGTATCAGCCAGAATGCGGCAGTCCACAACACCCGAATCTGTACCAGATCCCAGGAGGGTCGGAATTCCAACCAGGGCTCCGGTAACATCGGCAGCCAATCCACCACTGTTTCCACCGGCAATGGCTGCTGAAGTCTTGATATATGCCCGGTTCCCGTAGCCCGCCTCACCGGTGAAACCTGCGACCTCACCGCTGGTCAACGTTATTGTGTCCCCGCCAATCCCCGGATATCCCAGGATCGATAATGGATCACCCAACTTCAATCTATCAGAATCCCCCAGTTCAACCGCCGGGAAATGTAATCCATCTGATACCAGTGGATTACCGCTCAAATCGCTGGTGATCCTGATCACGGCCAGATCCAACCCGGGATCGGCTTGAACCACCCGCGCAAGATAAGCAGGATCCGGTTTTCGATCATCCTGGAGAGTGGGGGCAATAGTCAACAGGTCTATGGGGTAATCCAATGCTGGAAGTACGACATGCGCGTTGGTCAGGATCAGCCCATCCGGGCTGATAAAAGTCCCTGAACCTGTCCATCCCTCTTTCCTGGATCCATTTTCTGTGTAAAAAGCGGTGATCAGAACCACGGATTGGAATGGGATTTGCCTCGAGACAACATTTTGTTGCCCTTCATTCCTGGCAGACAGTTCAGTTCCAGACCATACCAGGGTTCCGATCGCGGTCGGTGTGGGTGTATTTTGACCGGGTTTACTGGAAAAATATCGCACCAACAGGATGGTGGGATACATGATGATGCACATCGCGATCAAAATTAGAGCTGTTGTCAGGATCTTCCTGTTGTGAAGCATTGACCCTCCGCTGGTTCACGCCCCGTATCCCCGGAAATAACCGGCATAAACCCTGCACTGGTTTTAAAGTATACTTGCCACAACCTACTCTGCCTATACCATATTCCATCTTTCTGGAGGCTTAATGGAAAAATTCATCATAGAAGGGGGCATTCCTCTTTCAGGTGAAGTTACTCCTTCAGGCAATAAAAATGCTGCGCTTCCCCTGCTGGCAGCATGCCTGTTGACTGATGAGCCGGTTATTCTGCACAACGTTCCATATATACGCGATGTACAAACCATGCGGGCCCTGGTGGAAAGCCTGGGCGTTTGCATTGAAGAAGTTGGAGATCACACATGGCGGGTTCAAGCCCGGGAAGTCCGCCCGGCGGACCTTGACCCCGATATATGCCGCCGTATCCGCGCCTCAATTCTTCTCGCCGGACCCATGTCAGCGCGAACAGGTGAATTGCATCTCCCGCCCCCGGGCGGCGATGTGATTGGCCGCAGGAGAGTCGATACCCATATACTGGCATTAAAAAAACTTGGAGCCGAGGTTGACTATGACCGTTCCTTCCATTTCAAGGCAAACGGACTGACAGGCGCCGATATCCTTCTGGATGAAGCATCTGTCACGGCGACTGAGAATGCCATTATGGCCTGTGTGCTGGCAAAAGGACATTCTGTCATTCGAAATGCTGCTTCTGAACCGCATATTCAGGAGTTGTGCCATTTCCTGAATACCCTGGGAGCGCATATTTACCATATCGGGTCCAACACACTCAAGATCGACGGTGTGGACAAACTTCACGGCGGCGAGTTCTCCATTGGCCCTGATTATCTTGAGGTTATCAGTCATGTTGGCGCGGCTGTGGTCACCGGCGGGTCCATACGTATCCGAAACGCCGGCATACAATATCTGGATATGATCCGCCTGGTCATGGGTAGACTGGGCGTGATCTGGGAAGTCGACGGCGAAGATATCATCGTACCAAAAGAACAACCGATGATCATTGAAAGCGATCTGGGTGATATGGTTCCTGAGATCAGTGTGATGCCCTGGCCTGCTTTCCCCACAGACCTGATGAGCATTTGTATTGTCGTTGCCACTCAATCCAAAGGCATGGTCCTTTTTCACGACTGGATGTATCCGAGCCGAATGTACTTCACCGATAAACTCGTGGGAATGGGTGCTCAGATCGTCATGTGTGATCCTCACCGCTGCATCGTTCAGGGCCCATCCAAACTGTACTCCGAAAAAATGGAGAGCCCGGATATCCGGGCTGGCATGGCATTGGTTCTGGCAGCCCTGTCCGCCGAAGGGAGATCGCAGATCCGCAATATCGGACAGATCGACCGCGGCTATGAGGGCATCGATAAAAAACTGGCGTCCATGGGAGCAAACATTCAGCGCATGCGCGAAGAATGATCTTTCAGTATGAGAATCAAAAATGGCATCTTTTCATAGATGCCATTTTTTTATGCATATCTCTTCAGGAAGCAGGAGCCGCGTTCTTTACTACCTCAAGGAACTGGTTCACAACATCACGCAGCATACCTTCCGGCAGCGCACCAACCTGTGAATGGACGATCTTGCCACCTGAGATCATCAGCATGGTGGGAATACCCTGAACACCAAACTGTGTTGCCCATTGTGGGTTTTCGTCGGTATTCACTTTGGCAATTACCAATTTCCCCTCAAACTCTTTGGCCAGTTTGTCCAGTACAGGCGCAACCATGCGGCATGGTCCACACCACGGTGCCCAGAAATCAACGATTACAGGTAATTCAGATTGCAATACAACTTTTTCGAAAGCAGCATCCGTAACATGGATCGGTTCACTCATTTTAGAACTCCTTATTTGTATATATATAGTACAGCGTTTTTCTGGCTCCAACCAGTATTTTTACTTTTTTTTTGATGATATTCTATAGAAAAGGTTACAAAAAACCGGAGGCAACCTCCGGTTTTTCGTCTTTGATTTTCTATTTCGATTTTACCGATATGGTCTTCGGTCGGACTTCTTCCGCTTTCGGCAGGGTTAATGTCAGAACGCCATCTTCAAATTCAGCTTTGGCTTTTTCGGATTGTACCGCAGCCGGTAATTGCAACGATCGGGAGAAACTGCCGCTTCGTCTTTCACGGATATGGTAGGAAGCCTGCTTGAGCTCTTCTTCGGCATGAACTTCTCCTCTCAACAAAAGAACATCGCCGACAACAGAGATTTGAATATCATCCGCTTTCATTCCAGGAAGTGAAGCTTTTACCACAATTTCATTTTCTGTTTGCAACATATCCACCGCTGGGATGTCAAACAGATCACCATCGTGCCAGCCATGACCATAGAGGTTGTCAAACAACCGGTCCATGGCATCACTCATTCGCACCATTTCTCGCATTGGTTCAAAACGTACTAAATTAGCCATTTCAACCTCCATAAATTTGGAAAAGATTTTTCAATATTCATGTTAGGTTGGTTTTATTAACAATGCGCAAAATAAATATCAGAATACTGTATGAGCCGGGCGGTTTATTCCTTTGTCCACCGGATAGGAGAAGAAGACTGGCAACCACCCGGTTTGATGATCCTGATATTTCGATGTGAATTATTCGCGTGAGGTGTTATTGGCGGATGATTTATCCCGTTTGTAATCAACAAACCGGTATCCCACTCCCCGTTCGGTAAAGATATAGCGGGGATTGGAAAGGTCCGGTTCAAGTTTTTGCCTTAAATAATTAATATACAATCTCACATAATGGGGTTCATCCCGGTATTCATAACCCCACACTTTTGCCAGAAGCTGGTCATAGGTCAATACCCATCCCGCGTTCTGTACCAGATGATACAGAAGCCGATATTCGGTCGGCCGTAACTTTACGATCTGCCCGTCAACCCAGACTTCACGTTTCCCGAAATCCAATTTCAGGTGTTCATCAACCTCGATCATCTCGTGAGAGGGTGACGCCGTAGACATCTCAGCCCGGCGCAGAACAGCTTTTACCCGGCTTGATAGTTCGCGCGGGCTGAAGGGTTTCGTAATGTAATCATCGGCGCCCAGCTCAAGTCCACGGACTTTATCTTCCTCTTCACCTTTGGCTGTCAGCATGATTACCGGAACACTGCTGATCTCACGGATCATTTGCAAAGCTTCAAACCCGTCAATATCGGGCATCATAATATCGAGCAGAACAAGATCCGGCATCGCATCCCGTAATTTCTGGATGGCATCCAAACCCCGGTATGCTTCAACCACATGGAAACCATCCTGTTCCAGATTCAGGCGGACAAAATGGGCCATTCTTTCTTCGTCATCTACCACTAAAATGACACGGTTTTTTAATGATTCATCTGGCATGGTACTACTCTCTTACGTGTGTAATGATTTCCTCTTCTTCAGCACTTGGAAGAACTTCAATAAAATTAATGCGGATCATTGGCCAGATCACAGTTGTTACGTTGGGATCAATATGGGGAAGGTCTTTGCCATCACGCCGGCGTGGATTTTTAATAACAACGATGCTGTCTGTAATACCGGGCAGATCTTCGATCTCACCCAGTACCGGATCTTCATTGGAAATATGTAATATCACACTTGGCATAGTCTGGCAGTTACCTTTGCATCAGAAATATGGAGCAGGATCTTGAACGATCCGAGAATAATGGTATCACCGTTTCTCAATGAGGTTTCAACATATGCAGCAAGCCGTTCCCCATTCAGTTTTGTTCCATTGGCCGAATCAAGGTCAACTAATGTGCACTTCCCGGTATAGGTCTTCATAATGGCATGCAACCTTGACACACCTTTTTGAAAGGCACCATATTGTGAAAGGTCTACATCCGGGATCAATGCCTGGGTTTTCCCCATGCGTCCGATAGTATATTCCCGGTTTTCTTTTAAGCGCAGTTTTTTTCCTGAATCGACAAATTCTAATACCACTTCGTTCACCCCCTCGGGAATGACATTGAAGATCTCAGCACCGCATTCTGAACAGAAAAGCGTGCCATTAGGTTCATTGTGACGACAGGACGGACATTTAATCATTGTTGTGTTCTTTCGCCATGGGTAACAGTAATGCCCTTGTACCATATTTTATTCGTTTTTCGGCTTCAGGGCTGTAACCTTCTCCGCTCTGCAATTTCTCTGCCTCTGACAGGACAAGTCGTCCCAGGTTGTCACTCTCCTTTTTCTGCAACAGGCGGGTTGCCAGGTTCTTTAGGTGCCGGGTGGCGTTCGCATGATCCCCGACAGCTTCCTCCTGGCGTGCTTTTTCTTGCAGCCGGTACAGGGTTAGTTTTTCAATCGCTTCAACCAGTTCACGCGGTGGAGTTGATTTCTCCGGGTCGTCCCTGACCGGTCTGCGCATGGATAATTCAATGCGGTTTTTCGGGTCTTTACGGGTTGGAATCTCCATCAGCAATGCACCCTGCAACATTGTGATGGTATCTCCTTCGTTCAGGTTTGGATCTACCTTAAACTCAAGCAGGATCTTTATCTGATCATTGAACGGCAGGTTCCCCAAGCGGATCTGGGAATCAATGGGAAGGGGTGAAGCATCCGGGTATATCCGGAAAATATCCACCAGTTTTGATTGCGGAGATCCTTCACTCCGCAAGGTGACGTTGGATGCATATACCTTGCTTAATGAAGAAACCTGGTTTCGAATGAATTGTTTTAAATCATCTATTGAGACAACCAGGCGGGCGGTTCCACCACACAAACCTGTCAGACGATCCAGAAAGGCATCATTCCATTCACTGCCAAATCCCAGAGCACTTATGATAATGCCTTTTTCCCCGGCTTTTTGAACCAATTTCAGGCATTCTTCCTCATCGCCATAGGTGTGCCCGTCAGTCATTAATACAAGATGCCTGTTGGCATCCTGGTTGGATGTGCTCTCCAGAACATCCAATCCGCATTCCAATCCCCGCAATATCTCGGTTCCTCCACCGGTATGGATCGACGCAATCCGGGGATCGGAAACCATCGATTTCTTTACTTTTGTGGGTGGGATGATCGTTTCCGCTTTATCACTGAAGGCAACAATCGACACCCAGTCGTCTTGTTTGAGCTGCTTCATCAGCTCATACGCAGCCTTCTTCACCATGTCAATGCGTTTATCCTGCATGGAAGTAGACCGGTCAATGATCAGGCAGACATTGCTTGCCGGAAGCGCATGCGTCTTTGCTTCCTCCGTGTTGATAACTTCCATTAATGCGTAGACATACTGCTCTTCTTCGATCGATTGAAGGGTATCAATGGAATACTGGTACTGGGTTATTACCGGCGCCCGTCCTTCGCTGATTGCTTTAGAAATCAAATAGGACATCCGTTTTTCCGGATTCGAAAGCGCATCATACGCCTTCTGAATGGCCATGAATTGATTGGCCGCATCAGGGTCCGGGTTGGCATCAGGATGAAGGTGGCGGGCAGCTTCAAAGTACGCATGCCGAATTTCATCAGGCGATGCGTCGTTTGTCAATCCAAGTGTTTCAAATAGGCCAGCCCCCATAAAGGTTAGCTCCGATTAATCAAAATTTCGGATAAGAATCACAGTGATATTGTCCGGGCCGCCTGCCTGATTAGCCAGGTCAACCATTTTTATACAGATCTCCTCTGGAGACCCACCCTTGCGCATGGTTTTTTGCAGGTTGTTCTTTCCCACAACACCCCATAGTCCGTCACTGCAGATCAACAACGACCCCGGATTCGGGAAGGTAAGGGTCTCAATATCAGGCCGGTATGGTTCCTGCTGTCCGACCGCCCTGTATAATACGTTCCGTTGCGGGTGAACACTGGCTTCCTTTTCTGATATCTGCCCCAATTCCAGCAAGCGTTTCACCAGGGAATGATCCTTTGTGATCGGCTCCAATTCGCCGGCAGCATCTGCGAAATACGCCCGGCTGTCACCCACATGTCCGATGGTAACCTGATCACCCAGTACCAATGCCGCCGTCAGGGTTGTTCCACCACCCGGTGCCGTATTTACCACAGCCTCCTGGGCAGCTTCAATGCCTTCTTCCATGAGTTCCTGGAGGCTGGTATCCGGTGCTTTTGTGCTGTCAGAGAGCACCGTAACCAAAATTCGGTCAACTATATAACTGCTCAACGCCCTGATGGCAGCTCCACTGGCAATTTCTCCGTGCTGGTGCCCCCCCATACCGTCTGCCACAATATATAAACCAAAGGGATATTCCGAACTACCCTCGCGCAAAACAGATGTCAATGCGAACAATGCGTCTTCATTATGTTCGCGTTGGCGGCCGACCGATTGGGCTGTACCGTGAAGGTATTGTCCAAGTATCCGGCGTTCTTTGGTTTTCACGGTTGATTTTGGCATTTCCTCGGTGGCCGTAGTTTTCATTTCAGTAGATTCATCCTTTTTTGCAAATAAACGACCCAAATTCATGGTGTTTGTCCATTGATAAATGATCTTGGGTCAGATAGGTAAGGCATATAAGGTATGGTCCACCGAACCGAAATAGATAACGTCATTATACACGATTGGCGTTCCGGTAATTGGACCACGCGTCGGGAATTTCCACCGTAACCGGCCTGACCTGAATTCCAGACAATAAAGAATTCCATCCGCTGAGCCGCATATCAGATTGTCGCGATAAATTATGGGTGAACCACTCACCTGATGGTCTGTTTTGTAATGCCACATTTCCCGGCCGTTTCCTCCGTCCAGGCAATAGATATTTCCGTCAGCTGAACCAAAGAATAAGAGCCCGTCAATGGTACAGGGGGATGACACAGACCCTTTTCCCATCCGGAATCGCCAGATTGTCCAACCCGACTTGGCGTCCAGTCCGTAGAATGTTGAATCGACCGATCCAAAGAATATGCGTCCATTTGTGATAAGTGGAGACGATGTTATGGCTCTTTTTGCCAGGAAACGGAATTTTACGGCTCCGCGGAAATCGCAACACGTCAGTTCGCCACTCTCACTTCCAAAATAGATAAAATCGTCTGAGATATAAGGCGTAGAACGGATCGCATCCTGGGCTTCAACACGCCAGGAGACCTTATTCGCAGTCAGATTAATGGCATACAGGTAGCCGTCATCTGAACCAATGAAAATATGACCCTCTGCCACCCGCCCGGAAGACCGGATGGGGCCTCCGGTATTTACTTTCCAGATTTCCTTCCCATTTCTGGCACCAACGGCGTAAACATTCTTGTCTTCGGATCCAAATATCAACCTGGCATCAGCTGCAACCGGTTGGGAGACAATCCCGCCTTCCGTGGCAAATTTCCATCGAAAATCTCCGGTTGTGGCATCGAGCGCATACATATTGTTGTCATACACACCGATATAGATCATACCGCCGTCAACCAGAGGTGTTGCCCTGATTTCATCTTCACATTCAAAGGTCCACAGGGGTTTGATATCCGATTCAGGGGTAAGGATTGCCTGTTGAACGGCGATTTGCCCGGTGAACGAAGGCATACCTTTCCGACCTGCGACAGCCAACAGCGCTTCTTTCATGGCTGAAGCAGATGGATAGCGGTCTTTGCCATTGTATGCCAGTGAAGTGTTGATCACAGACTCTAATTCAGAAGATACAGACGGATTGATCTGCCGGATAGGCCGTTCACTGAAAGTAAAGGGTGCTTCAAGCCGTGGGTCTTTTTTCGTTAACAGGTGATGCAGTGTGGCACCCAGGGCATAAATATCAACAGTCGGGTTGGCTTCTCCACGGTATTGTTCTGGAGGGGCATACCCCTCCGTACCGATCATTGTGCCTTTCTGCCCGACCTTAAAAACCTTCGCAATTCCGAAATCAATCAAGACGATATGGTCATTCCGGTTGACCATGATATTTGATGGTTTCACATCACGGAAAATAATCGGCTCAGGTTTATGTGAATGCAAGAATTGCAGAACATCACACATTTCGATAGCCCAGCCGATTACCTGGGTCTCAGAAATGTGCCCCTTCACGTTATTTAGATATTTTTCCAGGTCTTTTCCGTCAATATATTCCTGTACAAGGTAATATCGTTCGTTGACTTCAAAGAAATCAAAGATTTTTGGAATGGAAGGATGATTCAAAGAAACCAGGATATTGGCTTCCCGTTCAAAGTTCGCCAGCATGGTCTGCCGGAGAGCAGGATCTCGCGTCTGGTTGATCATTTCTTTAACAGCAACCAGCTTAATGGCATTGGAGAAATGCATATCACGTGCGCGATAGACGGAACCCATCCCACCCGCGCCGATAACATCCTGGATCAGGTAACGGTTGGCAAGAATCGAACCAGCAAGCAGCGGTTTTTCGGTTTCCTGCCAGACTTGATCTTCCTGTGGATATCCTTGAGTTTCCAGACCCTTGCTCCTCTTACCAATATCCAATCTTGTTTCTCTTACCTATCGGACAATTATAAGGTCAACTTAACAGGCTTGCAACTAAGTGTATTCGTAACGAGTCCCCCAGCAATATACCGGTTGGATATGGTCATATTGTACCGCGACATATGTCGCAAGGGCATAACGCCCGCAAATAATCCCAACTAAAAATGCCTTCGTGGTGTCCATCTGCCCATTCCAGACCAATGGCGTAGCTGCCAATCGCTTTAACCTGTTCCAGACGGGTGGCCGGTGATTCAGGCAGGTTAACATCAAATACAGCCGGATCCGGCTCCGGGCGCATATTTTCATGTCCACCGCGACAATCTGCGCAGGGACATCCCGCGCGCAGCAGTCCAAATGGATACCGGCTTTCATGCCCGTCCGCCCATATTACTGTCATGACACGGGAATTTCTATCAGCAGTGATTTCTTTTGGAGTTGTATTTTTCATGTAAACCTATTCCGGTTGAGTGATTGCCATCAGATAATCAGCTGCGGCCCATCCGGTTCGAGTGGCGTCCTTTTGCGATTCCAGCTTCCACCAGTTAAACCCATCTTTTCGCGATGGTCCGTCTTGTACCAGAAATTCCTCGCCTTCGTTCCCCAATACGATCGCGGCGGCTGACACACCGGGTTCTGCCCGCAACCGTAATCCGGCTCCCTCGGTTCCGTTGATCTTCACGAAAACCCCGATCTCGATCCGACCGGAAAGGAGTTCTTCAGCAGAAAGTGTTGGGGTAGGCGGGACTTCTGTTGGCAGAATAACTGTAGCCGTTGGAGCAGGGATGACTGTGAACACGGCCAGAGGTGCTGTGGAATTGGATGCCGGGCGGATGATAAATAATGAGCCCAGGCAAAAGACGACCATGATCAGGCCGAAAAAGATTGCCGTGATCAACATGCCGGCTGTGAAGCGTACCCCGGAGGATTGAGCCATTACATTGCCGCAGGCAGCAGGAAGAACGCCAGCCCGAGAATGAGATAAACAGCCAACAATGAAGCTCCTTCCAGCCAGTTTGATTCTCCATCCATGGAAACAAGCGCAGCGATCAAAACCCCCGCTCCTAGGGAAACAAGTTCAAACGGATTGAACATTAACGTCAAGGGATGTCCCATTGCCAGGCTTATGAACACAAGTAGTGGTGCCACAAACAGGGCAATCTGAATACTGGAGGAGAGAGAGATCTCCATGCTCAATTCCATGTAGTTGCGGTACGCGGATTGAACAGCCACCAGATGCTCTGCCACATTCCCAACAATCGGTATCAGGATGATTCCGATGAAGAACTCGGATAAACCGAATTGGCTGACGACACTTTCTACTGCACCAACCAGAAGCTCGCTCAGCAATACAACCCCCAGGGTCGCGGCGCCAAGGATGATTATTGCAGTGGACACTTTGTAAGCCGGTTTGGTATGGGATGCCGTTTCCTGAGTGACAGCGATCGGCGCTCCACTGGATTTCAGGCTGTAAACAATCCCCAGAATATACAGGATGATCATAATAGCCGCAACTCCCAGGCTCAGGGTTTCCACTCCAATGGAACCTTCATCCCCCAGAGAATGCCCAAAGAAAGAAGGAACCACAAGCGCCAGGATGGTCATGGCCAGTAGAACGGCGTAATTTCCCGCCTGCTTGCGGTCAAAATTCTGAACACCGTTCTTCAATCCACCAAGAAGAAGCGACATTCCGAGAACCAGAAGAAGGTTGCCAAGTATCGAACCGGTAATGGATGCCTTAACCAGTTCAAGCAGTCCTTCCCTGATGGCGACCAGCGTGATGATCAGTTCTGCGGCATTCCCCAAAGTGGCGTTAAGCAATCCCCCGATCTTCGGCCCGGTGTAATGCGCCAGTGCCTCCGTCGCGGAACCGATAAAACCTGCCAGTGGGACCACACCAAGGGCGGCCAGGCCAAAAACCCATATTTCCCCCCAATTTGAATAATGGGCAATTACCGCCAGTATGGCTGCCAGGATCAGGAATGTTGTGGGATTTTCATTAAGTATCTTTTTTAGTGTCATGAGAGTAAATTATACCCATGAAACCTGTGTGAGAAAACCGGGACAGTCGGCGTGTTATAATCGCCAGAGATGGCAGACCCGGTTTCTTCCAATCCTGTTTTATCCAGCCGTTACCAGCTTCTTCAAACTCTGGGCAGCGGTGGAACTGCTGTAGTTTACCGTGCCCGTGATCTAATGTTGGAACGGCAGGTGGCGATTAAGGTTTTGCGCCCCAATTTCAGCAAAGATGAGACCTTCCGCGAACGTTTCCGTCAGGAAGCCCGTGCGGCAGCCAATATCTCACATCCAAATATTGTGACCGTACATGATTTCGGCCTTGATCATGACCGGCTTTTCATCGTGATGGAATTTATCCCGGGTACGGACCTGAAAACGGTAATGCGCCAGCATGGGTCTTTTGAATTGGAAGATGCGCTTCCACTTATTCTGCAAGCCTGCGCGGGACTTGGTCATGCCCACCGGTGTGGTATTGTTCACTGTGATGTCAAACCGCATAACATGATCGTTACTCCCGAAGGTCAATTGAAAGTAACCGACTTCGGTATTGCCCGCGCTCTGGCCGGCATCCATCCGGATGAAAAAAGTGATGTGGTCTGGGGCTCTCCACAATACTTCTCCCCCGAACAGGCATCGGGCAGTGCTCCTTCGCCCGCTTCAGATGTCTATTCGTTGGGCGTGGTGCTTTATGAAATGCTGACCGGACAGCTTCCATTAAATGCCGACTCAGCCACTGAACTGGCCCGAAAACATCGTGATGAACCGCCTCTTCCTCCCCGGTTATTGAAGCCCAATCTTCCATTATCACTGGAACGGATCTTGCTAAAAGTACTGGCCAAGGAACCATCAGCCCGTTACCGAAGCGCCGATCAACTCGGGCAGGTCCTTTCCACATTCAACCAGGATGTGGACCCTGGATATCCCGTGGAAAACGAGCCGGTGGTTGTGCGGCCTGTCTCACGGCCAAAACCTGGAAGAAAAAATCCTTCAGCCGGTAGGATTAAAGGTTGGTTGACAAACGAAAAAACCGGGATTGATTGGGTATCCATTGGTTTGGGGATCATGGCTGTTATTTCTGTCGGTGGACTCATTCCTTACTGGACCTATATTTTTCTGTTCATCCAGGCATTACAGCATTAGGAAACAGCGTTATGTCAATCATTTTATCCCCATCCATATTATCGGCTGACTTTTCCCGTCTTGGTGAAGAGATCAACACAGTCGTAGATGCCGGTGTCGATTGGATCCATGTTGATGTCATGGATGGTCATTTTGCGCCGAACATCACCATGGGACCCTTCATTGTTGAAACCTGCAAGAGGATCACTGATCTACCCCTTGATGTTCACTTGATGATTGACAACGCGGATAAATTCGTGGAGGTATTCGCGAAAGCTGGAGCCGGCTGCCTATCTGTTCACCTGGAAGGAAATTCAAATATCCACCGGACACTGCAGGTTATTCGTGGATTGGGTGTGAAGGCCGGGCTTGTCCTTAATCCCGGTACTCCGGTTGAAGCAGCATCCGCGGTGCTGCATCTGGTGGATTATGTTTTAATGATGTCTGTAAACCCGGGCTATTCCGGGCAGAGTTTTCAGCCGGAAACCTTCGAACGTGTCAGAAAAATGCGTGCGCTGCTGGACAGGATCAATCCTGACGCGGCTATTGAAGTGGATGGCGGAGTATCCGCTGAGAATATCAAAGGTTTATATGAAGCCGGCGCATCCATTTTTGTGGCAGCCACATCCATTTTCAAGTACCCTGAGGGTGCAGTTGAAGGTGTGCGGGCTTTGCGCCGCGCTGTGAGTTAAACAAAAATCACGGCTTCCTGCCGTGACCTTTGCATCAGTATTGCAATGAACAATAGAAATCAGGAGACCTTAACCATTGTCCGAATGCATTTTGCGCAAACCACCATCTGAACTTTCCGCCCGTTTTTGAAGACAGAGATCTTCTGAAGGTTGGGGCGAAAGATGCGGTTTGTGGCGCGCTGGGAGAAACTTCGATTGTGACCAAATGTGGTCGTTTTCCCACAACATTCACACCGTGCCATCTTGAAATCCTTTCAAACATGATTGCAAAAACACAAATCCGGTACTGCGAAAAAAGATTTTACCACATTTCGTATCTTTGCTCAAGAAAACAGGTTAAGTATATCAGAGAGGGTATCGTCCATGAGCGAAAGCAATAACATTTACGGAAATATTTTTGTCTCACACCATGCCATTGCAACCATTGCCTGCCAATCGGCATTGGAATCATATGGGGTTGTGGGACTTGCGGCAAAAAACCTGGTCGAAGGACTGGCCCAGGTTCTGGTTAAAGATCCAACCCTGGGGGTTGATGTCCATTATGACGGACGCACGATCAGGATCGACCTGTATATCATCATAGAATATGGCACGCGTATCACCTCAGTTTCCCGCAGTGTGGCTGATAGTGTTGCCTATCAGGTTGAAAAAGCGCTGGGCATATCCGTCAGCCATGTGGATGTTCATGTTCGTGGTTTGCGCATCAGTAATCCAGATTAATTCCGCCATCATCTGTCATTTTTAGGAGCATTATGAGTAACAAGACCGCAAAAACATCCGTGATGGAAG
This sequence comes from uncultured Leptolinea sp., assembly GCA_964424035.1. Lineage (GTDB taxonomy): Bacteria > Chloroflexota > Anaerolineae > Anaerolineales > Anaerolineaceae > Leptolinea. The sequence continues at coordinate 9,312 of CAYRHB010000024.1, read as the reverse complement.
CTCAACCCCCTGATGTGTGCACATCCATTGATGGACAGGGATTAAAAGTATTGATTGAAGCAGCCATGACATGGGTGAAAACCAACCAGCAGACAATTAACGCGTTAAACGTTTTTCCCGTGCCTGATGGTGATACGGGAACAAATATGTTGCTGACCATGCAGGCAGCCAATAATGAAATCGCCGCGTCAGGTGAAAAGAATGTCGGAAAAATGGCTCATGCCGTTGCCCAGGGAGCCCTGATGGGAGCCCGGGGAAATTCCGGTGTAATCCTCTCACAGATATGGCGTGGTTTTGCCCGTGGTCTCGATAACCTCGAAACCATGAATGTAGAAGTCTTTTCCAAAGCGTTGGAAGAAAGCCGGGCAACCGCTTATAAAGGTGTTGTCCGCCCTGTTGAAGGCACCATTCTAACAGTGATAAAAGATGTTTCCATTGCAGCAAAAAAAGCGGCAGAGAATACCACCGATCTGAATGAAATGTTGGAGCAACTTGTCGCCGCGGCGGATGTGTCCGTTGAACATACACCCGAATTGCTGCCCATATTAAAGCAAGCCGGTGTCGTCGATTCGGGGGGTAAAGGATTGTTTTTCCTGCTGGAAGGGATGCTGCGCCACATTAAAGGATTGCCATTGGAAACAGCCATAAGTGCTGTTCAACCATTGGCTTCCATGAAGTTGGATGAAACATTCGAAGAAATTGAACCGGGACAGGATTATGAAGTGGTTGTGGATTTCCGGCCTGAAACTCCGCTTGATCTGGAAAAATTCTATGAAGGCTTGAGTGAGATAGGCACATCCATCCAGGTCGGTGAAGGTGATGGGATGTACCGTATGCACATTCACGTCCCGACAGAAAAAAAATATGACCCGATCGAATACACCATGAAACTGGGTACAGTGACCAAAGTAGCCATGGAAAATCTACTGGCGCAAATGGAAGAACGCCAGGAAAGTAGCGATCAGAAAATTCCTCTTTCACCGGTTGAACCCGGGCAAATTGCAGCTGTGGCTGTTTCTCCTGGGAAAGGCATATCACGGATCTTTGCCAGTCTCGGTGTGGCAGCTTTGGTAGAAGGCGGTCAAACCATGAATCCTTCAACCGAAGAGATACTTCATGCGCTTGAGAACCTCCCGACTGACAAAGTGATCATTCTTCCCAATAATAAGAACATTGTAATGGCCGCGCAATCTGCAGCTTCAGTAACCGTTAAAAAAGTGGCTGTCATACCATCCAAAACCGTTCCACAGGGACTTTCTGCCATGCTCCGCCTGGTGGGTGATGCTGATTTTGACCATGTTGTGGATGAAATGAATGAAGCCATCACAGAAGTTGAAACAGGTGAAGTAACAATAGCCACCCGGTCCGTCGAGATCAACGGTGTAAATGTCAATACGGGTGAAGTGATTGCATTGCATAATGGCAAGCTCGTCAATGCATCCCCAACTCTGGATGAAGCCTGCGAGAAATTACTGGAAAGTGCCGGAACAGAAGAACGTGAGAGAATCACCATCTTGTATGGTGACAACATTACCAGGAACGAAGTCAACCGAATTACAGATGGCATCCGGTCTCTGTATCCCAACCATGAAATCGAAGTTCACGAAGGCGGACAACCACACTACCAGTTCATATTTATGATCGAATAATTTATGCGGCCCATCACCATCCTCACCGACTCAGCCGTTCAATTGATTCATCCATCATTTCCGGGTATGGATCTGATCAAAGTCATTCCCCTGTCTCCTGTGGAAAAATCATCCCAGGAGAGTTTTCGGCTTACAGCCTCATCGGATCAGGATATACAGGTCATCCTGAAGGAGGCAAGCCAAAACTCGAATTGTGTATTTGCCATTCTTACATCCGGGTATCTCTCCGCGCTTCCCAACCAGATATTGCGACTCGTTCGGGCTTCATCAGCGGCGCCCCATATTGTGATCATTGATTCCCTGACCATCGGATTGGGAACCGGTTTTCTTGTGGAAAAAGCCGCCGGCATGGCAGCAGCCGGTAAAAATAGCGCAGAAATTGAAGAAGCTATCCGGGAAACTTGCAACGCACTTTACACTACCATCATCCTGCCGGATTTATCACCACTCGTTCCAATCGGGCTCGTGGATTCCGCCCAGGCCAACGCCATATCCATCATGTCGGTTCTTTCCATTTTTTCCATGGAAGAAGGTCTTCCCACTCCGTTGGTTAAAGTTCGCAACCGCAGAGCGGCATATGAATATCTGGTCGAATTCATCGATGAGTTCGAAAAATTCCATTTGATCGCCAGTATCCAGGATGCAAACGCAGACTTGACAGATTTGCAGATCATTACTGACCATTTGCATGAGTTCTATCCTGATTGCACACTTCAGACAACTGCGCCCAACACTGCCTGGAAAACCGTTTTTGGTACTGGCAGTTTTGGAATGGTGATCGTTTCAAACGAAGAATCCCGCTGATTTACTTGAACTACCTGTTCCCGGTGCTATAATCCTCCCCAGGGAACAGATATGGACAAGCTCGTTCTGGTTCTAAACGCCAACTTTGAGCCGATCAACGTCTGTAACACCCGACGCGCGATCGGTCTTATTCTGGCGGATAAGGCAAAACTGGTTATGGATGGCCGGGGGATAATTCATACGGTCAACCATGATTATCCGCGTCCATCCATCATCCGGTTGGATAAAATGATCCGCAGACCACGTCCCAGAAATCTACTCACCCGCCGTGAGGTTTTCCGTCGTGATGGTTGGACCTGCCAGTATTGTGGGAAACATTCACTATCGCTGACAATTGACCATATCATCCCCCGCCATCTGGGAGGAGAGCATTCCTGGACGAATGTGGTTGCTGCCTGTGCCGCCTGTAATCACCGGAAAGGCGGAAAGAACCTGGATGAATCCGGTATGCGCCTCCTTCATCAGCCCAAGGAACCGCCAACCAGTGCCATTTACGTCTTCGGCTACCATCTCAAGGAAAATGGCGAATGGAAGGATTACCTGAGCGGTTGGTAGGTGTTATTTCAGGAATAACAGGGCAATCCGGGGTGTCAGCCAGGTTTCGAGCATAGCGGCAATAACCAGCAATGGAATTACAATACCGATCATGACCTTCGTCCAATCGGAAATGGAACGCATCCATGTTTCCCCAAAAGTCTCTGTGGCTGTTGGCGTGGCAGTTTTTGCTCCGGCAGAGATGACTGCGGCTGTTGCGATGATGGCTGCCGGTATTTCAACAATTCCATGTGGCAGGATTAATCCCGTAATGATCATCGCTGCCGGCAGGCCATTTATCAACATGACCTGATACAGATACCCCACAATGGCCATGGTAATGAATAATGGCATGATCCCCAGAATTCCAAAAGAGAAAATGCCCAGCAGTAATCCTACGATCAATGCGCGTACATTCTGCCACCATATGGTCACGGCGGGTGCCAGGGAGAACATGGGCCAGTATTCCATCAGAGATTCCAGACCCTTGCCGGTTTCGATTCCCTCCCCGGATAGGTTTATCGGGAAAATGTTGATCAGGTATGTCCCGGTTATGAATGCCCCAATACACGATACAGCCACCAAAATCATTGACCATTTCATTCGTTTGAGCGTCGCCGGCAAAACCCGGCCGTACCATTCGCGCAGATTTCCGGCCCCTTCCATAAACTGGCTCCGGAAAACCCGCCAACCCCATTTGAAATTTAATACATCAATCTCCCGACCCAACAGTTCTTCACGTTGGAAATGCGCCAGTCCAACCCGTACAAGTAATATAGATAAAACGGCGAGTCCGAAAACCAGCCACCAGAGTGTAGAGTAATTCCCCCAGAACATGACCACACTTTCACCCTGGATGAGGAATGCAACGGGTAGAATGATAAAACTGGAAAGTAGATTGGCTGACCGGACAGACGTAGCCTGGCAGGACACCACCACCGCTCCGGCTACCATCATAAACGCCTGGATGGTGGTCATAAAAACAACCAGTATCAAGAGCTGCGGTTCAGGGATCGGAATATCTGACAGGACCAGACCGGCGATGTAAACCAGCATACCCAGATAACTGGAAACCAGCGGGGGAACAGTGGATGAAAGCAATTTCCCCAGATATAACTGCCAATCCTGTAGCGGTGTGCTTAAAAGAGGCTCAATGCTTCCCCGTTCTTTTTCACCCACAAAGGATTCGAGTGCAATAACCAGTGAAACAGAAATCGGGAAAAAACCAACGATCATCAACAGGAACGGGATCAATCGCTCGCCGATGATGCTGGCTCCATACTGGTTGACAAACCCGATCATCTGACTGGCAGTGAAATTCATGAGGAACGGGAAAAGGATCGTCAATCCAATTATTGGAAAGATGATCCGCCAGTCACGAAACTGGTCACGGACTTCACGGGAGGTTATCACGAAAACTGGCTGCAGGGCATCAACCATGGATATCCTCGTCTTTTCGGGAGATGGCTTCCAGATAGGCTTGTTCAAGACTGCGCGGTTTTTCATAGAAAGAGACAACCCGCAAACCGGCGCGAACCATGCTTTCAACCAGCAAAGGGTTGGTTTTCTCCGGTTCATTGATCATGAATTGAAGATAGTCATCCCCTTTGGAAATTAATTCAACACCGGGGGGTAAAACCGGGAAATATCCGTTCAAATTTCCAGATAACCGGGCTTCAAATACCGGTGATCCGAGCAGATCGTGCTTCATCTGTTGAGCCCCACCCTGATAGATAATGCGTCCGCGGCGGATAATCGCGATCTGATCCGCCAGCATTTCTGCTTCCGCCAGGTTATGCGTACATAAAAGTATGGTCCGGTGTGAATCCCGTAAATTGAGAATGGCATCCCGAACAGTTTTCGCGCTTTCTGGATCCATTGCGGATGTCGGTTCGTCCAGCAATAAAACGGGCGGATCATGCAGCATGGCGCGCACCAGGGCAAGCTTCTGGCGCATTCCTTTGGAATATTCGCCAAGGCGTTTCCCTGACGCGTAAGCCAGACCAAATACCTGTAAAAGTTCTATGCTGCGATCTTCAATGGTTTGTTTGGGCAGGTTGTATAGCTTGCCATAGAATTTCAGGTATTCCCGGGCATTCATCCGGCCGTACAATCCATGATGCTCTGTCAACACACCCACAGAAGCCCGGACTTTGTTCGCTTCGTTAACCACGTCATACCCGGCGATTGCCGCAAAGCCGGTTGTTGGTCTGAGGACTGAGGTGAGCATGCGAACAGTTGTGGTTTTTCCCGCGCCATTGGGTCCCAGCAATGCCAGGACCTTCCCGGCACTCACATCCAGATGGATATGGTCAACCGCGAGAACATCATCAAACTGTTTGCTCAGGTTTTCCGCGTGGATCATAGGGCTCCCTTGAACCTGTTACCAGGTAACCCTATTATAGACGGTCTGAATTGTCCTGCGGAGCTTCTGTCACAGGTTCCGGCTGGATGGACCCTGATTCCTCTTCCTCATCCAGAGAATCGGATAATGGCCGGTTTTTGACCCGAACCAGAAGCGCGATGCTGGCACACAGGGCTGTCAAGCCCATCAACGTCTGATTGATGTTCAATCCGGCTACGGGGGACGGGTCAAGGCGGACGAATTCCAGAATAAACCGACCCACCGGATAGACGATCAGGTATATCAGCATGATATCTCCCGGTTTGAGTATCCGGGAGTATTTCCTGGCCATCCACAGCAACAAAACCAGATTCAACAAATTCCAGATGGATTCATACAGGAAAAGGGGATGATAGGTAGCGATATTCTGATACGCAGCAAGGCGATATGGAGGGTCAATGGTGATAGCCCACGGCAAATTGCTCGGGGCGCCATAAACTTCCTGGTTGACAAAATTACCCCACCGGCCAATCGCCTGTCCCAAGGCAAGACCCGGGGCAAGGATATCTGCCATGGTTCCAAAATTTACCTTCATCTTGCGGCAATAGACATACAATGCAAGCAATCCACCGACCACAGCTCCCGGAATGCCAAGTCCGCCATTCCAAATAGCCAACGCGTCTAATGGATGGGTCAGATAATGTTGTGTTGTCCAACCATACGCCGCCTGCGCGGAAGAAGGAGTCAGGATATGCCAGATTCGGGCACCAAGGATACCGAATATCAGAACCCAGGGAAGTACGTCCCAGATGAGATCAGGGTTCTGTCCGTATTTGACAGCAAGCTTTGAAGACAACCAGGCTGCCAGTAACACCCCGACCATGATAATGATCCCGTAATAATGTATGGTTAGCGGTCCAATTGAAATGCCTGGATTCATAGGGCTGTATTCAACCTTTCAATCTTTTAATGCGAATTGTTTTTCAATTCACTGTATGCCTGTTTACGTACAAACCAGATACGCTGCAACGCTGTGTAATTGGCAAAAACAGCTATGATCCAGATGGCAATGACCGGTTGATTGATCACCAGTAACGGCGCCAGTACCAGATACCGCTCCACACGGGTGAGGATTCCGACTTTTGCCGTGTATCCCAGCGATTAAGCACGCGCTTTTGTGTACGAGACCAGCACGGAACCTGAAGCAGCAAGAAAAATCCCGATACAGGAAAGTGGGTCACCGATTATCAAGAAATGGATCAGTAGACCACCCAGGATGATAAGTTCGGAATACCGGTCTGTCACAGAATCAACAAACGCGCCGAATTTCCATGATTCACCCTTCAGCCGTGCCAGCGTACCATCAAGGGCATCGAGCGGTCCACAGACAAGGATTATCACACCACCTATCGTGAGATTACCGACAGCCAGTTGCCACGCGCCGATAAAATTCCCCACCAATCCTGCAATGGTGATTGTATTGGGATGGATACCCAGTTTTAGAAAGAAACGACCAATAACGTCCAGAATTCCTCTGGAATGGTACCGCAGAAATTCTTCAAGCGATTTGGGATGATTGTTGCGTGCCTCTTCCACGTTTTGTTCCTGACAGAATTGTAAATTTGATGGTTTATGCTATCCTACCCACTAAATCCTGTCAAGCAATGTGAACCTGGGGAAATTATGAATACGGCTCATCTTTTTCATCCGAGTCATCATCATCCCGGCTGATCAGCACATCACGTTCACGACCGCCTGGACTGGAAGGTCCAACAATCCCCATATTTTCCAGTTCATCCATTAATCTGGCGGCTCGTGGATAGCCTATACGCAATCTGCGTTGCAATAATGAGGCGCTTACTTTTTGCATTCCGCGAACCATCTCCACAGCCTGTTCCACCATCGAATCTGCCGATAATTCTTCGCTGGTCGGGACCATCTTCTCCCATGGGCAGGTTTCAGTTTCGTCATCCTCCCTGGGTGGAATGATCTTTCGCCAGAATGTCACGATTTTGTCAATTTCATTATCGGTGACCATAACACCCTGCACACGCTGTGGTGCTGAGGCATCAGAATTCAGGAACAGCATATCCCCGCGACCAAGAAGCGTCTCGGCACCATTGACATCCAGAATAACGCGCGAATCGATGGCTGATGCAACCGTGAAAGCAATCCGCGCCGGGAAATTTGCTTTAATAACACCGGTCAAAACATCTGTGCTCGGGCGTTGGGTGGCTACAACCAGATGGATTCCGACTCCACGGGCCATTTGTGCCAGCCGGACCACATTTTGCTCGGTTTGCTCGGGTGCAGCCATCATCAGGTCAGCCATTTCATCCACCAGGATGACGATCCGCGGCAAAGGTTCCATCCCTTTCCGTTGCATTTTCCGGTTGAAAAGATCAATGTCGCGTGAGCGTTGAGTCTCCAGCAATTTATACCGGCTTTCCATTTCCGAGACCGCCCAACGCAACACAGCCAACATGCGCTCTACTGTAGTTTCCACCTGGCCCAGTAGATGTGGAAGCCCATTAAAATGGACCAGTTCCACTTTCTTGGGGTCAAGTATGGCCAGTCGAAGGTCAGCCGGTGAATTGTTCATGATCAGGCAGGCGATCATGGCACTGATGCAAACTGATTTTCCCGAACCGGTTGTTCCGGCAACCAGAAGATGGGGCATTTTTGCCAGGTCAGCCACGATCGGACTACCGGATACATCTTTACCCAGTGCCAGCGAGAGCGGAGACGTCATACGTTGGAATTCATCTGATTCGATTACAGACCGCAACCGGACAATGGCATTATTCGAATTGGGGATCTCAATGCCCATGAATGACTGTCCGGGAACCGGCGCTTCTATTCGCAACCGGCGGGCTTTTAATGCCAGGGCAAGATCACGTGAAAGAGCGGAAATTTGCGCCACTCTGATCTTCTGCCGGGTAATATTGCCATCAATTCCCACTTTTTCGATATAACCGGGTTCAACCGCGAATTGCGTTACCGTGGGGCCGATCCGGTAACCGGTGACAGTGGAAGGCACACCAAATTCAGTCAGTGTGGTTTCAATCTGTTCGGCCATCCGATGGATATACTGTGGATCCGGTTTTTCCATTTGCTCATGAGAAAGAAGATTGACCGGAGGGAGTCGGTCAGTTTTCACCTGGGTGCCGTTCACAGGTGAAGAAACCGGGGGCACCGATTTTTCCCCTTCTTCTTCATCCTCCCGCTTCAACAATTCCGCCAGACTGGACAATGAATGTGGAACCGGGGTCTTTCTTTTCTCTTCCTCCTTGGCAGGAGGTGGATTATCAAATTCTGGAGTCAGGTGTCGTTCCGGTGCAAATCTCTTTCCCGTCACGGTCTTAATCACCACATGGCGAACCGGCCAGAATGTGGCGACCGCGGTCAACCCGAACAAAACCATCCAGAGGATCACATTTAATGGCATGGGAAGGATGAATTCCCCCATGCGCGCCAGCCCCCAGCCAATAAGCCCTCCATCATCTCCCCGGGCTGCCCGGTCAACAGAATTCCCACCGACCAGTGCCAGAAAAGCAGTGAGTGAGAATACCATTCCTTCCGCTCCAAGAATTTGAACCAGTGGATAGGAACGGGTGCCGTGTGGCTTTCGTAATGCGGTAACTCCGGCAAAACCACACAAAATAGCCAGCAGGAAACTCGCCCAACCAAACCAGCGGCGAAGGAAAGCTGTCCAGGCTTCCAGAAACGCCCCCGAACTGATATTGATCAGTCCCAGCAGGGTAAGCAGGCTGATAATAATTAAAAGAATACCTATTCCGTCTTTACCTATCCAATCAAAATGCCCTTTTGGATTATCTGGTTCGGCAGAATAAGAAGCAGTATCGATCCCTTCTGGAAACAACTCGCCAGCGGGATTCTCGTCCTCAGGAATGTGTGAATTCATTAGTTTTGAATATATCCCAGACCCAATCTACGCCGGTCTGGATCTATATGCAAGAT
>CAYRHB010000023.1:32087-34709 GCA_964424035.1 uncultured Leptolinea sp. | reverse complement strand
ATATGTCCGGTTCAAAACCAGATATGTACCATAAACTGGCATCACAGGTTGTCCGCCGGTATCAGGCCAACGCTCGGAAAACCATGCTGGATGTGTATGAAGTTGATCGAAGTTTCACCAGTCTGGAAAATGACAATCTGGAATTTGTATTTTCCAACCGTGAAGAGGTTATTGCTATTCTATCCAATCCCGGGTATGCCCTTGATCTGGCACGAGTTTTTGTCAAATCAAGCCTCGAGTTCACATTTAACAATAATCAATTCATTGAGATGGACATCAATGAACAGGAACGGCTTCTTTCACTGTACCGTACCTATCTGGACAGCATGAAAATAGTCCTAGCCAGGAGCCAAAGCCTTGCGGAATTTGAACAGGAATTTTCCCTGTTGATTAAGAACCATTTCAAAGACCTGAGCCGGAATATCAGCCGTTTTTTCGACCGGGAGAATGGATGGCAGGTCCAAAAGAACATCATTCTCAAGCAGGTGGTTTGCAGTGAGTATTCGCCTGAATTCCAGCTGAACCTTCTTGGCCTGGACGTTAAGAACCTTCTCCAGCCGTTTCTTGACCTTGGTTGTGGAAAAAACGGCACATTGGTGAAATACCTGCGTGGACTGGGGATTCAATCCATCGGTGTGGACCGCCTGGTCAAGGAAGAAACCGGCCTTAAAGAGGCGGATTGGTTTGATGTAAATTTCATACCGGAAACCTGGGGAACCATTATTTCTCATATGGCGTTTTCCCATCATTTTGTGTTTCATCACCGTTATAAACGCGGCAAGCCGCGGGAGTACGCGAAGTTGTATATGCAAATTTTGGAGTCATTGAAACCGGGCGGCAGTTTTATCTATTCCCCATCACTTCCATTTATCGAGCAATTCCTTCCCCCTGATCAATTCTCGGTTTCAAAACAGGCGATAGATGATGGCGGTGCAGATTCAAGGGACCCGGACCGGCAGTCTCATGTAGTTCGAATCGTCCACCTTGCAGGTTGATCAGCACGTCCCGTGGGCCAGCAAGGCCACAGTACGGCCTTCCCTGTAGAGTTCGTTAAATTTCTTGCAGGCTTTGGGTGTTTTACAGAGGATAAGGCGGCTTATACCCTGATCCTGGATATATTGACAGGTTTCCTGCGGGACTTCGATCATCCCGTCAATTCCGATACCGATGATTAACACATCTACATCCTGCCCAAATATACCGGTGATCATTTTCGCGGTCAAATTGTGGCCTTTACGTTCCTTCCATTCCGAGACAACCTCCCCCACAATCCGGATATCCTTCCCCACCCCCTCACCCAGATCGGAATGTACTTCATTGAAAATCACAAACCTGCCCCGCGAAAATTCCTCGATCGGACCCTGCGGATCACGGAATTCATCCATTACACTCTCCTTTACTCCATCGGGTGTGAACGCTTCTCCTTCCACTCCCGTTCCAGCAGAGCAAACCACAGCTCGGATGCCCAGTCCCCTTTGTACCACAGGCTTTCAACAAACAAACCTTCCCGCCTGAAACCCACCCGTTCCAACAGGCGGTGGGCCGGATGGTTTTCCGGGTCGCAATTGGCGATCACACGGTGGACATTTAAATCGTAGATCAGATAATCCATCAACCTGGATACCGCCTCAAAGCCAAATCCCTGCTTCTGATAAGACCGTGATAACGTCATCCCGATCTCTGCCTGCCGGTGACTGTCTTTAATGACCTGGAATGCCACATCCCCGATCAGTCCACCGTTTGATCTCAATTCCATGCCCAGTTGCAGCCATTGTCCGGCCTCGCCGGGGGCGACACCTTGCATCTGGTCGATAAAAACCCCGGCCTGTTCCTCGGTGAAGGGTGTCCCCCATCCCTGGTACCGGGCAATTTCCGGGTCAGACCTGTATTCTGAAAATGCCCTGACATCGGCACGGCTGAGAGGACGCAGGATCAACCGGCTGGTTTCCAGTCTGAGCATATCAGGCTTTCAACTCGGAAAGCATTTGTCGTGAGCTTTCCACCAACATCAACGTATCTGTTCCCACCGCAATCAACTTAAACCCGTTTCGGGCGCACTCACGCGCATACGGTATGGATGCGGTAAAGATTCCGAGGGGAATGTTCTTTTTGTTGCAAACCTGCCGTACTTTTTCAATCGCAGCCAGAACAGATGGGTCGGATACCTTCCCCGGAATTCCCATACTGGCTGACAGGTCATACGGACCGATGAGGATGGCATCGATGCCTTGCACCTCGGTGATGGCATCAATATTTTCGACAGCGGTGATATGCTCCACCTGGATAACCACCGCCGTGTTTTCATTGGCAGTTTCAATCGTCTGCTGTAATCGCGCGCCGTAGCGGTGAACCCTGCCCACGCCTACACTGCGTGTTCCCTGCGGGGGATATTTGCTCCATCGGACAGCATTGCGGGCGTCCTCCGCCGAGTTGACCAGTGGAAGCATGATCCCGGCTGGAGCAATGTCCAGGGCTTTCTTGATCCAGACCGGGTCGTTGGCGGGAAGGCGGATGATTCCGGCAATGACATCACCTCCAGCCTGCAAAATGCGCTGCAAAACACGAACTTACAACGGTGCGAGTTCCATATCAATGAAAATCCAGTCGAAACCGGAGTCGGCA
>CAYRHB010000023.1:17528-32077 GCA_964424035.1 uncultured Leptolinea sp. | reverse complement strand
TTAAAACAACACCCCTGAAAAATTGGGGGAAAAAAAACAAATTCAAACGGGGGGGTTTAAAAAAAAATTAAAGCCAGTCGAAACCGGAGTCGGCAAATATCTCTGTAATTTCAGGTGTGGGTAGTGAAACCAGTGTGCCCCATAACGTCTTTTGTTCTCTTAATTGCTGCGGGAAGGATTTCATGTCTATCACTCTCTTCACAGGTAAATTTAAAATAACTTTCCCTGTATTTCTAACATATTTATGTGGTTTTTGCGCGGCGTCATTGGTAAAATCCATCTATAGTGATTTAAAATCCATTCAGAACATATTGAAGGATAAATAATGGCCGGACAAAATTCATTTCCCCAAAAAACAAAAGTGGTCCAGGCTCTTCTTGCCGTATTGCTTGTGTTAAGTATGGCGATCATCAGCTGCACATCAACAGATGATTATGCCTCTGATACCGACAATGAGATCGTAGCATTGGAGGAAGGTGAAGAGGAAATCGCAGAAGACGCTGCTGTGGCAACCTCCGCAGAAGAGGAACAATCTGCCCCCAGAGTGAACAAAGGCGACACCTGGACTGTCATGTTCTACCAGGATGCCGATGATCAGATATTGGAGGAAGATATCTTCACCGATCTGAATGAAGCCGAACGAATCGGATCATCTGATAAAGTGAATATGGTTGCCCAGATCGACCGCTATCAAGGCGGTTTCACGGGCAAACAGAACTTTACAGGTGCGGGCCGCTTTTACCTGACTCAGGACAACGACCTTGATAGGGTAAATTCTGAAGTGCTTGAAGATCTTGGCGAGGTCAATATGGCCGACGGGGATGTCCTGGTTGACTTTGTTACCTGGGCTGTGAAAAAATATCCGGCGGAGCGGTATATTTTAATCTTGAGCGACCACGGCACCGGTTGGCCAGGCGGTTGGACAGATGGCGATGTGGAAAGTGAACCGGAAAATGTCCTGATCGAAGGCTGGGATGATATGTTGTACCTGAACGAATTGGATGATGCCTTTGCGAAGATCAAGCAACAAACCGGTATCGAAAAATTCGATATCATCGGATATGACGCCTGCCTGATGGGCAGTCTGGAAGTGCTGAGCATGACAGCCCCTCATGCTGAATATGCCGTGCTTTCACAGGAAGTTGAGCCATCCATGGGGTGGGCGTATTCCGCATTCCTAAGCAAACTGGTCAAGAATCCGGCAATCGATTCCGGTGAACTTGCCCGGACGATTGTTCAGACCTATATCGCAGAGGATACACTGGTCACCGACCCGGATGCCCGCGCAAACTACATTGCCCGGGCTTACGAAACCTACGGTACGGTAAGCGCCGACTCGCTGGCCGAAGAAGAGACCAAGACGGTAACCCTGGCTGCGATTGATCTTTCGAAGATACCGGCGGTTGAAGACGCATTGGACAATCTGGTCACTCCGATGAGCAAGATCAACCAGAAAGTGGTGGCTGGTTCCAGATCTCATGCCAAATCCTACGAAAATGTATTTGGCCAGAATATTCCTTCACCGTATATCGACCTGGGAAATTTTGTGAAGCTGCTTGAGAAGAACAGCACCAGTCCCAATGTTGGCAAGGCAGCGCAGGAATTGCAGGCTGCGATCAAGAAAGCGGTGATCGCTGAAAAACACGGTCCGCAACAAAAAGGATCCAATGGCATTTCCATCTATTTCCCGAATTCCAAACTATTCCAGGCGGATGGCGCAGATTACACAACGTATGTCAACACAGCCAACCGATTCGCCGCAGAAAGTTTGTGGGATGATTTTCTGGCATTTCATTATTACGGATTGGAGATAAAACCGGAAAACAAACCGGCTGCCAACGCTGAAGTCAGCGCGCCAGGTGCGGGTGAGATCACCATCAACCCGATCGAAGTCTCTGCAGATGGCGCTTCCTACGGGAACCCGTTGACACTCACCACATCGATCTCCGGTGAGAATGTTGCCTACCTGTATATCTTCACCGGGCGGTTTACCCGTGAACAGGATTTTCTGCAGGTCATCGACCTGGATTACATCGATTCGGAAGAAACTTACGAAATGGATGGGCGGATCATCCCCGATTGGGGTGAAGGCGAGATTCCCATCGAGATGGATTGGGAACCAATCGCCTATGTCGTGGATGATGGATCCCGCAAACAGATGGTCCTGCTGGAACCCAACACGTTTGGTGCCGGGACGGAAGATACACTCTACACAGTGGATGGGATCTATCAATTTGTGAATGGAGAAGCTGACCGTTATGCCACACTTTACTTTGACGGAGATGGCAGCCTGGTAAGGGTTATGGGATTCAGCTCCACCAACCCGGTCGGCCCGCAGCATGAGATCACACCGGGAAAAGGCGATAAGTTCAGTATTTTGCACCAGTACATTCCCATGACCGACACATCCGGTGAAACCGAAACGGTCTACAAAGAAGCCGGTCTGTTGACCTTTGGAGATACTCCCTGGACGTGGGAAGAGCACGAGGCTGCAAAAGGACAGTACCTGATTGGTATCATTGCAGAGGATATGGACGGCAATTCTTACGCGGAGTATGCCGCAGTAACCGCGGAATGACACATATTTGGAAAAATTACCAGCCGGTCGAATTTGCCGGCTGGTTTTTCATTTAACCATCCTTTGCCTGCCATTCTCGAAAAAAACCTGTATCCCCGTTGCGATTGCTTAAAAAGAATGCTCAGTCGTTGCTTTCTTGAAATTTGCGGATCAATTCCCCGATTTCCAGCGGTTCACCGCGCGATTCTGCCCGCACCAGTTGAATGGCGTTATGATGACATTGCCCCACGCAGACGCCACATCCCATGCAGATTTCCGGATCCACATGTGTTTTCCCGTTTTGGGAAATGGCATCAAAGGGGCAGACCTTTGCGCACATTCCGCAATCCCGGCATTTTTCAAGGTCAATCTTTGCCACGAAGCCGGATGAAGCCAGCATGGATGTCCCATTTCGCCGGGCGCCCATAGCCGCACAGCAGCAAGAACAGCAATTGCAAATCGCATAGAAACGCCCCAGCATGGCATCTTTGAAGAAAGCGTGATGCACATGACCGCGTTCATCTTCCGCCTTGATTATGGCCTGGGCTTCTTCGGATGTTATGGCTCTGGCGCGGTCAGGGTGATGTTCAAGCACCAACCCGGCAAATGGTTCGCCAATCACCAGGCACACATCCAGCGGCAAACAGGGGTTTTCGTGGGCTGTCCGGCAAGGACAATCCAAAACTACAATATGGTCTGGATTCTTCAGGACAATATCCCGGGCCAATGCATAAGGGACGATCTTTTCCAGGTCGCCCAGGTTGATATCCTCTTTGACTGAGACCAACTCCCTGGCAGCCTGCAACGGGACTACTTTTCCGTGATAAGTGTCCTGAAACTGTATCACCGGTACCCCTGATGTTTGAGGTGCATCTCTGGTGATCATCCGCCTGATCCATCCGATCACTGGAGCCATTTTTTTCGCCAGCGGATGGCAGCCTGTACCCATGGCGATGTATAAATAGATCCAACGGGCATACACATA
The DNA here is from genome assembly GCA_964424035.1 of uncultured Leptolinea sp. Taxonomy (GTDB): domain Bacteria; phylum Chloroflexota; class Anaerolineae; order Anaerolineales; family Anaerolineaceae; genus Leptolinea. Next base: position 28,535 of record CAYRHB010000023.1, on the reverse strand, counting down.
ACCGTGCAATATGTTGAACCATGAATTGTTCTTGATTTTTCGGGATTCTTGAATATAGGCACGTGTTGATGGTTTCATCGGCGATTGGGGTCTTTCTCCGGATAGATATGACCGCAGGTTATTGAGATTAAATCATATTGAGTAGTTATCAATATCAATTTAACTCCGGTTGGGATAAATAGTTTACCAAAAAACAGGAACTGTATCCCTTTCAGTCTAAAGGGTTGTAATTATTACTATTTGGAGTATATTTATAGTATATATGTGAATATTATAGTGTATTCACATGGAAAAAGGAGTAATGTATGTCAGCATCAACTCAAGTTGTTCAAAACAAACAGGTTCATTTAATGGATCCGCCCCTGGCTCGATTCCTTTTCAGTGATGTTCGATTATCCTGGCTTTGGCTTGTTCTCAGGATTTATGTAGGATACGAATGGTTCTCAGCAGGATGGGCAAAATTATCCAATCCTGTCTGGTTTGGTGACAAAGCCGGGGTTGCCCTTACCGGTTTCCTGAATGGAGCTCTGGCAAAAACCGCGGGGGAACATCCTGATGTTCAGGGTTGGTATGCCGGTTTTCTGCAAAACATCGTCATGCCAAATGCAGTCCTCTGGAGCCGGTTTGTGGTAATCGGCGAGTTGCTGGTGGGTGCCGCCCTGATCCTGGGGTTGTTCACCGGGATTGCCGCATTCTTTGGTGGATTCATGAATGTCAATTACCTGATGGCCGGTACGGTCAGTACAAACCCCATGCTGTTCGTTGTTGCCACATGGATTGTTCTGGCATGTAAGACTGCCGGCTGGATGGGGCTTGACCGCTGGGTATTACCGAGGCTCGGCAGATTCCTCAGTCCGGGGAAACCCTCTGTTTTATAGAAAATAAAGGGACATTGCACTGATCAGTGAATGTCCCTTTATGATTAACTTGCCACCGGAGTTTGTTCCCGCATACAATGAATGCATGCAAAAACGTGAAGCTCACCTGGCAGAATTTGATTTCAGGGAAACCAAATCCGGGAAAGTCCTCTTATATTGGAAAGGGAAGCTGATCAAAACCCTTTCAAGTATGGAAGCTTCCCGATTCCTTGATAGAATGGGGCAGGCTGATTCGGAATCAGCCCGCCTGCTGTTGGCCAAAACAACGGGTAATTTCAAACGGGGAAATGAACGGACTTCCCTCTCATCCAATTGATAGAAAGAGAATTCCCATGCGCGCAGCTTTTCAGGGTGAACCAGGTGCATATTCAGAAGCCGCAGTATTCGAGTATTTCAACCAGACTGAGGTATCTGCCGTACCCTGTCCATCGTTTGAGAAGGTTTTTGCCGCTGTTGTTTCCGGTGATTGCCAGTATGGTGTGCTGCCCATTGAGAATTCGCTGGCCGGCAGCATCCATCAGAACTACGACCTATTGCTGCAGAATCCATTATGGGTGACCGGAGAACATTATCTGCGTGTCAGCCATTGCCTGATCGCCCGTCCGGGGACCACACTGGATAAAATAAAAACGGTCATGAGCCACCCACAGGCTCTGGCCCAATGCGCGGGATACCTGCGGAATATGCCGGATATCAAGATCGAACCGGTTTATGATACGGCCGGCAGTGTCAAGATCATCCGCAGCCAGGAGGATCCTACACTGGCCGCGATTGCGTCCATCCAGGCGGCACGCATCTTCGGGATGGAAGTGCTGGCCGAACACATTGAGGACAACCAGGCAAATTTCACCCGATTTCTTATTGTCGCGACCGAACCTGTTCACCCGGTGGGCAAAACCAAGACATCCATTGTTTTCACGGTCAAAAATGAACCGGGGTCACTCTATCGGGCCATGCACGAGTTTGCCATCCGTGATATTGACCTGAGCAAGATCGAATCGCGTCCACTGGTGGGAACACCGTGGGATTACCTTTTCTATATCGATCTAACCGGAAGCACCGAAGACAAAAGGGTCCAGGAAGCGTTGGAAAACCTGAAACAGTTTGCACTGATGCTCCGGGTCCTGGGATCATACCCGTCGAGAAAACCTGTCACCAATTCCCAAGAAACCCCTTGACTCAATTCATTTTTAAGCTAAAATGTTCTGAAGGTTTGAGATGAATACCAAATTGTCTTCCCGCTATTACTTTTATTTTTATTTTTATGGCGCCAGTGCCTTACGGCCGCCATTGGTTTAGGTTAAGCGGGAATAACGAAAGAAAAACCCCTGACACGATGCCAACGGACGGCATCGTGTTTTTTTTGTTCAAGGAGCAGAGTATGTTCGTAAGAGGGATCCGCGGCGCAATCACAGTTGAAACGAATGATGAAGAAGCCATTCTGAAAGCCACCCGGGAATTGCTGGAAGCCATCCAACAGGCCAATCCTACCCTGGCAGCTGACGACCTGGCATCCGCCCTGTTCACCATGACACATGACCTGACTGCGGTGCACCCGGCAAAAGCTGCCCGGCAGATGGGCTGGACGACCGTCCCTTTGATGTGCGCCCGGGAGATACCCGTTGAAGAAAGCCTTCCATTGTGTATCCGTGTCTTGCTCACATGGAATACCCCTCTGGAACAAAAAGATATTAACCATGTTTATTTACGCCAGGCTGCGGCATTGCGTCCCGACCTGGCGTTTGTTTTTAATACCAACCGGTCAGACAGCCAGACAACGCTGTAAACGGTTTTGCCAAGGAGAGAAGCAATGATGGTCGTAATGAATGTGGATGCAACAAAAGAACAGATTGACGCGGTGATCGCCAGAGTGGAAGCGAACAAATACAAGGTGATCATTAACAAGGGCGATGAGCGAACGGTGATTGCCGTGGTCGGGCCAACCCCATCGGTGATCCAGGAACAGATCATGTTCATGCCGGGTGTGGATCACACCGTTCCCATTTCCAGGCCATACAAAGTGGCCTCGCGTGAATTCATCCCTGAAAACACCGTATTTCCGCTGGATGGTTTCACAATCGGGGGGGATGAGATCGTGATCATTGCCGGTCCCTGCGCGGTGGAAAGCCGGTCGCAGTTGCTTGAAGCCGCGCATGCCGTAAAAGAAGCCGGCGCTCATGCATTGCGCGGCGGCGCGTTTAAACCCCGCTCTTCACCTTACAGCTTCCAGGGTCTGGGGGAAGAAGGGTTGGAGATACTGGCTGAAGCCCGTGAAGTTACAGGCCTTCCGGTTTTTACCGAAGTGATGGCTCCCGAGCAGGTCCCTCTGGTAGCCAAATACGCCGATGTGATGCAGATCGGCGCGCGCAATATGCAGAATTTCAACTTGCTGCATGCCGCCGGTGAATCCGACAGACCCGTCCTGCTTAAACGCGGTCCATCCGCTTTGATCGAAGAACTGTTGATGGCAGCCGAATACATACTCTCCCACGGCAACCGGCGGGTGATCTTATGCGAACGTGGTGTCCGCACATTTGAAACCTCCACACGCAATACCACCGATATCAACGCCATTCCGGTTCTCAAGAATCTGACCCATCTACCCGTAGTTCTCGATCCAAGCCACAGTACCGGTCACGCGGATCTGGTCGCTCCGGTTGCCCGCGCCGGGATTGCTGCCGGCGCCGATGGGTTGATCGTCGAAGTACACCCGGATCCACGCCAGGCATTGTCGGACGGAATCCAGTCCCTTACTCCTGAAAAGTTTGCCCTGCTGGTCAAACAGGCCAAAGGGATAGCCCGCGAAGTGGGACGAAAATAGATGTCTGACGAAGGACCTGGCTTTTTTAAGGACAAACACGTGGTGATTTTTGGGCTCGGTTTGATGGGCGGTTCGGCTGCCAAGGCTTTAAAGGGACAATGCCGGCTGCTGTCGGGTATTGATCCCAATCCGGCGGCTGTGGAATCTGCCTTGCGCCATGGCGTGGTTGATCAGGCGGATGTAATACCCGGGGATATGGCACTGGATGCGGACTTCATCATCCTGGCCGTACCGGTCAACAACATCCTTTCTCTTCTGGCTGAACTTCCAAAAATCTGTCCCGGTGGTGCTGTTGTCCTTGACTTTGGATCGACCAAACAACATATCTGCGAAGCCATGCGCCATCTTCCCGACCGGTTTGATCCCGTTGGTGGACACCCGATGTGCGGGAAGGAGACTTCAGGACTCGAATATGCAGACCCGGCCATGTTCCATGGCGCGGCTTTTGTGCTCGTCCCTCTGGAAAGGACATCACCGGCTGCCTTGGATGGCGTTGAGGCGTTCGTCGGGCTTCTTGGCGCCCATCCCATCCAACTTGATGCCGTATCCCATGACCGGCAGGTGGCTGCTACCAGTCATGTCCCGTACCTGATCTCCAATACACTGGCATTCTCCACGCCGATCTCTGCCGCGCCATTGGCCGCCACCGGTTTCTCCAGTACCACCCGGCTGGCACTTACACCCCCCGAAATGATGATGGATGTCCTTCAAACCAACCGGGAAGCCATTCTTGATTCATTAAAACAGTACCGCGAGCATCTGACCTGTGTAGAGAATCTGCTCAGTGCCCGCGATTGGACCGGTTTAGGCTCAGTGCTGGCCGCAGGTGCCGATCACCGTGTTCAAATTGATCTTGTAAACAAAGGTAAAACATTATGACAATGACAATTATTCCCGCGCAATCATTAAAAGGATCCATAGTTCTCCCCGGTGACAAATCGCTTTCGCACCGCGCGGCCCTGTTTGCCGCGCTGGCTGCCGGCCACAGCCGTGTTGAAAACTTCTTAATTTCCGGTGTTACATCACGCCTGCTGGATGCCCTGACCCGCATGAGCGTCCCCTGGAAACTGGAAGGCACCACCCTGACCGTGGATGGGAAGGGTATTGGTGGATTTTCTGTTCCCTTTGCCCCCCTTAATTGCGGCAATTCAGCAACCACCATCCGTTTTCTGGCCGGAGCCCTGGCTGCCAGCGGTACACCCGCCGTGTTGGACGGTTCGGAAGGGTTGCGCCGCCGACCCATGGACCGGATCATCCATCCGCTGCAACAGATGGGCGTCAATATCAAGGGCAATAACGGTTTTGCTCCTTTAAGCCTGGGGGTCTCACAGCTTCCATTAAAAGGCGGAACTTACACTATTCCGGTCTCAAGCGCCCAGGTAAAATCCTGCCTTCTTCTGGCCGGACTGTCATCCCGTGAGCCGGTAACCGTTGATGAACCGGGGTTTTCCCGTGACCATACGGAACGCATGCTGGCCGGAATGGGAGTATCCATTCACAGTGAGAAGAAAATAATGGATGGCACCATTCACTACCAGACACATCTCATCCCTCCATCCACCAGTTATTCCCTAAAGCCGCTGAACATGACCCTTCCCGGAGACTTCTCGGCTGCCGCCTTCTTTATCGTTGCCGCGTTGATTACACCCGGTTCTGAGATCACCATGAAAAATGTTGGGCTGAATGCCACACGTACCGGTCTGCTCGACGTTTTACTCTCCATGGGTGCATCCATTCAGATCATGGCCCGGCCATCCAGTAATGGCGAACCCGTAGGAGACCTGACAGTGCGCCATAGCCCGTTGAAAGGTATCCATATCAGCGGGGAACAGGTAGTGCGCATGATCGACGAGTTCCCCATCTTTGCCGTGGCTGCCGCCTATGCAGAAGGCACATCGACTGTACAGGATGCTTCTGAATTGCGCCTGAAAGAATCTGATCGCATCAGTGCCCTGTGTACCGAATTAAAAAATCTGGGAGCCGATGTGGATGAGGGTGCAGATGGTTTTACCATTCACGGACACGGCGGATTGAACGGTGGAATGGTTGATCCCCATGGTGACCACCGGTTGGCCATGTCGATGGCTGTCGCAGGACTGGCTTCAGCGTCACCTGTAACCGTTCAACAACCCGGGATCATGGATGAATCCTTCCCGGGGTTCGCCGCTGCCCTCACCGGTTTGGGCGCCAACCTGACGGTGAACGCCGACCAATCTATAAAGGAACCCGTTCAGGCATGAAGCCATGCTGGCAACTGGGATTGACCGGCTGGCCTCTGGGACACAGCCTGTCTCCTGTTATGCACAAAGCCGCCCTTCAGTACGCGGGGATGGATGGAACGTATTCGCTTTTTCCCGTATCGCCGGAGCCGGAAAACAATTCGGGGCTGGTTGATCTTCTTGCGCGGGTCAGACGAAATGAGATAAACGGGCTGAACGTGACCATTCCCCATAAACAGACTGTCATTCCCCTGCTGGATTCTCTGACTCCCGCTGCCGGTGCCATCGGCGCGGTGAACACCATATCGCTGGTGGAAGGTCAATTGACCGGTGACAACACGGATTGGACCGGCTTCTCCCTCGATCTCTCCATACATTTGCCGGAATCTATGTTGATGGATGAATCCCGCCGGGCACTGGTTCTGGGAGCCGGCGGTTCCGCGCGCGCAGTGGTATATGCCCTATCCCGCGCCGGCTGGTATGTGTCAATTCATTCGCGACGGCTCGAACAGGCTGCCGCCCTGACACACGATTTTTCCGCACCCGCGCAACCTGTTAAGGTGGTGAGTGCCGAAGAGATCGCAGATATGGGAGGGATATCTTTGATCGTGAATACCACGCCTGCCGGAATGAGCCCCAATATCGCTGAAACTCCCTGGCCAACCGGATTGGCGTTTCCGTCCGGAGCGTACCTGTACGACCTGATCTATAATCCGTCCGAAACCGCTTTGATGAAAGCCGCCCGAATCGCCGGTCTGACCGCTAATAATGGGCTGGGAATGTTGGCATCACAGGCTGCGTGTGCGTTTGAGATTTGGACAGGCACATCGGTTCCCTCAGAAGTTTTTATCGAAGCCGCCCTGGAAAGGAATTTGACATGACTCTGCGTTTTTTTACCGCCGGAGAAAGCCACGGACCGGCACTCACTGCCCTCCTTGACGGTTTGCCGGCCGGACTCAAACTGGATATTGAAGCCATCAATACCGACCTGTCCCGCCGTCAACATGGTTCAGGCGCGGGGCCACGCATGAAGATGGAACAGGATCGAGCCTTCGTATCGGGAGGAATTATGGGCGGATTGACCACCGGCGCGCCGCTGGCCCTGACGATTGAAAACCGTGACCATTCCCATTGGAAAGGCAAAGCGGTTGATCCCTTTACCATCCCGCGACCGGGACACGCCGATTTGACCGGTGCGGTGAAATACGGATACACCGACCTTCGCCCGTCACTGGAACGCGCGTCAGCCCGCGAAACAGCCGCACGTGTGGCTGTCGGAGCCGTTTGCCGTCAGTTTCTGGCTCAATTCAATATCCTGGTGGGCGGATATGTGCTTTCCATCGATGGGATCGAAGCCAATCCCGGTGATCTGGATCTGCGGGAACGCATCCGTCTGGCACTAGGATCAGACGTGAGCTGCCCGGATAATAGAGTCGCGGCAGCCATGCGTACCCGTATCCGCGAAGCAACCCTTTCCAAAGACACACTGGGCGGGGTTATCGAAGTTGCAGCCATCGGCCTGCCCGTCGGGTTGGGATCCTTTACCCAGTGGGACAGGCGGCTGGAGTCACGGATTGGCGCGGCCATTTTAAGTATTCAGGCAATTAAAGGAGTGGAAATTGGTCCCGCGTTTGAGAATACCCGTCTTGCAGGCACGCGTGTACATGATGCCATTCGGATGGATGGTTCATCGCTCAACCGTCCGTCCAACCGCGCCGGTGGACTGGAAGGCGGCATCACCAACGGACAACCATTAATTATCCGGGCGGCTATGAAACCCATTGCCACAACGCTTACCCCGCAACAATCCGTGGATCTGGCCACAGGTCAACCGGTGGAAACAAAATATGAACGTTCTGATTTCTGTCCGGTTCCCCGTGCTGTGGTGGTGGTCGAATCGATGCTGGCTTATGTGCTCGCAGATGCCCTGTTGGAAAAGCTGGGTGGTGATTCAATCGAGGAAATGAAGCCTCGTTTTGAAGCCCTGAAAATTCCCCGTCTGGATGACCTGACGGTGGACAACACCCCGCATGTCTGGTGGCCGGAATGAGCAATCGATCCATTTTTCTGTATGGTCCTCCCGGCAGTGGAAAAAGCACTGTCGGACGGGTTCTGGCGGCCAGTCTCGACCGTCCATTCTTTGACCTCGATGATGAAATTGAAAAAGCCGCCGGTAAACCGGTCTGGCAAATCTTTGGCGATGAAGGCGAAGCGGTTTTTCGCCAACAGGAAACCACTGCCTTCCAGCAATTAATCCAACAAGATTCTGCCATTATCGCCCTCGGGGGTGGGGCGTTGTTATCTCAAACCAACCACGATACCGCGGAAGCGAATGGGCTGGTCATAGTACTGGACGCCTCACTTGAAGTCATGCGCGACCGGCTTCTGGCTGACCCGAACCAGCGCCCTCTGTTGGATGGAAACCTGGAAGTAAAATTGAAAAATCTTTTGTCCGCCCGTTCGGAACATTACGCCTCTTTTCCATGCCACGTGGATGCAGGCAGCATGACCGCAGAGGAAGCCGCCTGGCAGGTCCAAATTCTATCAGGTTCCTTCCATGTAAAAGGGATGGGTGCGGGATGTGCTTACGATGTAAGTATCCAACCCGGATCGCTGGACAAAATAGGCTGTGAAATGGCTTCCCGTGGTTTGAAAGGCAGGGTGGCGTTGATCACAGATGACAACGTTGGTCCCCTGTATGCCGGGCGGGTGCTTGACTCTCTATCACAGAGCGGATTCACGGCAGAAATGCTGCAGATCCCGGCCGGGGAGGATTTCAAGACCATACATACGGTCAACCTGTTATGGGATTTCTTCCTTGCCAATGACCTGGATCGGGGAAGCACAGTGGTGGCGCTGGGCGGGGGTGTGGTGAGCGACCTGACCGGTTTTGCTGCTGCCACCTACCTGCGCGGGATCCGCTGGGTTTGCCTCCCCACGTCTTTGCTCTCCATGGCTGATGCGTCCATCGGCGGGAAAACCGGCGCAGACCTGCCTTCCGGTAAGAATCTTGTCGGCGCTTTTCACGCGCCATCCCTGGTTTTGACCGACCCGGATGTACTGGCGACCCTGCCGGAACGGGAATTGCGCGGGGGTATGGCAGAGGTCATCAAGCATGGAATTATCAGCGACCCGATGCTTTTTGAAGCCTGCCGGAATCTCGCCGGATTATCAGAAGAAGAAATTCGGAGCCCAGCGATCACGAGTATCATCCGGCGGGCTATTGGTTCCAAAGTCAGGGTCATCGAGCAGGACCCGCTGGAGAAGAACATCCGCGCCATCCTAAACGCCGGGCATACCATCGGACATGCCGTAGAACTGGCATCCAATTTCCGGCTCAGCCACGGGGAATCCGTTTCCATCGGGCTGGTGGTGGAAACCCGTATGGCTGAAGAGATGGGTGTGGCAGAAACCGGACTGGCAGAAGAGATCAGCCGGGTTCTGGCTGGCATGGGTCTGCCGGTTGAATTTCCGGCAGACCTGGACAGGGAAACGGTGGAAAAAGCTATATTTCGGGATAAAAAACGGGCCGGCAGTGGTGTGAAATTTGCCCTGCCTGTCAAGATCGGCCAGGCAAAGTACGGCAACAGCCTGACTCTGGATGAATTAAGGAGAAACCATGCCTTCCATTCTTGTTTTACACGGTCCTAATTTGAACCTGCTTGGCCTGCGAGAACCGGATGTATACGGCACACTGACCATGGACGATATCAACACGCAAATGGTCGAACTCGGCAAAGAGTTGGGTGTGGATGTGCGCTGCTTTCAATCCAACCATGAGGGTGCGCTGATTGACGCGCTGCACGAAGCCCGTACCCGTGACGCCGGTGTGGTATTTAATCCCGGTGGCTACACACACACGTCCGTAGCCCTTCGTGATGCCATCAGCGCCATCAACCTGCCGGTGGTTGAAGTTCACCTGTCCAATGTGCATGCCCGCGAGGAATTCCGCCACAGGTCAATGATCTCGGCTGTTTGCGCGGGAACGATCAGCGGGCTGGGTGTACAGTCCTATTTACTGGGATTGAGGGGGTTGGTGGGGAAAATCCAAGCTGACTGATTATTTTCTCATTTTTTAAGGATTCTACAGACTTAGCCCCTGAATGTACTTCTGTGATAGACTTGTTCAACTACCTATTTGGAGAAAACCATGTCTGATGAAATCGAAGAAGTTGAAGTTGACACCGCTGAAGCGGTGGAAACCGAAGTTGATGTTGACGAGAACGAACCCGTCTTTTTCAATCCCAAAAGCCTGAACCTCGTGGCCACAACGGCACGCGTACTTTCATGGATTGTGCTGGTCGGTTTTGTCGGCATCCTGGTTGGAAATATCTTTTACCTGGTTGAAGGCGCACAGGGCGCCTCTCTGGGCGAACTGATGCAGTCCTCTTCCGTCCGCCTGTGGATGTTCACCAATCTATTGACCCCGCTTCTTACCGGTGCCACGTTCTTTGTTGTCCTTCAGGGCGTCTGCGGCGTCATTGACGCACTTTTCGAAGTAGACTTCAACACCCGCGAAACAAAATAAGCAGCGTAATACCCTTTATTCAAAAGAAAAAGCAGGTCGGTTGAACCCGGCCTGCTATCTTTATATAAAAAACCCCCGCGGTCATCGCGGGGGTTCGTAAAGGCTGATAATATTTAGATTTTTACAACGTTTGCAGCCTGAAGACCTTTGGGGCCTTTTTCGATGGAGAACTCCACCTTCTGTCCTTCAGTGAGGGTGCGGAAACCTTCGCACTGGATCACCGAATGGTGAACGAAGACATCAGCGCCGTTTTCCTGGGAAAGGAAACCATAACCTTTGTCATTGTTGAACCATTTGACTGTACCAACTACACGATCTGCCATTTTGCTTTTCTCCAACTTTCTTCTAAAAAACGATTACCGTCCGGGGCTGTCGCGGTCAATTACCGTCAGGGCTACCCCGGTAACGACCAAATTTTACTCCGCTTTCGCGGATACCACCCGACACATTTCTGTCTGCTTGTTCGCAGGGCTGACTGTTTTTGAACCCGAAATAATACCGTTGAAAAAATCCGGTTTAATCATGGCGTGCAGGCCTCATACTTCGTCCCCGGTGGTTGGG
>CAYRHB010000023.1:0-17518 GCA_964424035.1 uncultured Leptolinea sp. | reverse complement strand
CGAATGGCATCCTGCAAACAGCTTTACATCCATAAACTTGTTCCTTATTGCGGGGGAAACTCGAGAAAAAAAACATGCCGCCAATCCCGCAAAAAAGGTTTGGCGACATCAGCACACAAGACCTCATGTATTGCTCTGATAGTATAACACAGATTTCAATATATAGTTGCGAAATACAGGACAGATGTCAAACATCTGGTGGGATAAATGTCCTGATTTATTCTGCGTATCCACACAACGCAACTGCCCGCGGGCCGGTGTTTATTCCCAGAACAGACCCCGTAATGTTGGTGATGACCTCTCCGGGAGAAAGCTCCAGTTTCACCCAATCCAACAGCAACCCGGCGTCATCCGGTGAATTGCCATATGTGATCATACCAATTCTACTTCCACCTGTTGTTGTAACTAAGAATGTTTTCCCGTATTCAATCCTGAATGAACAAATGTGTCGTCTCGACATCCATCCCTACTATTATGCGGATATAACCATCATCCATTCAACTCCGCAATTCACACCTATGTGAGGAATCCATGATCATTGATGTATTGGAAAAAGAAATAAACAACTTTTGTGAAGCCAATCGCAACCCGGAGCAGGCACTTAAATGCAGCCATTTTTTTGTTGAAGGTTACAGCAACGCCTATGGAATACAACTTAAAACAATCCGCCTTGAACACAAACAAATGGTCAATCAGCATCGCTCAGAACTGGGTATGTCCTCCTGTCTCGAATTGGGTGGGCGGTTGATCAAAGCCGGTAGTTTTGAAAAAACAAATTTTGCCATTCTTTTTGCCGGTGTTTTTCCCGAAGAATACACTCCGGCGATATTCGAACACCTGGGTTCATGGCTGGATGATAGTATTTCAAATTGGGCGCATGCCGACATGCTGGCCGGGGATATCTTCTCCACCTTTCTTTTGAAAAAAGTAGTGCCATTTACAGCCTTTTCCGAATGGCGGACTGCCCTCTCCAAATGGAAGCGCCGGGTTGTTCCGGTAAGCCTGATCAAAAATCTAAAATATACCGATGACATACGCGAAGCATTGGAGTTCATCACCCCGATGATGCTGATGCCCGAAAAAGTGGTCCATCAGGGACTCGGGTGGTTCCTTCGCAAAGCCTGGGAGCAGGATCCACAGCCGGTGGAGGACTTCCTTCTACTGTGGAAGGATACGGCCCCGCGCCTGACCATTCAGTACGCCACTGAAAAAATGACGGCTGATCAAAAATCCCTTTTTCGAAAATAGACATTTGAGATCATTTACCAGGGGACGTTTATAGGAAAGTCAACTTATAAAACTGGTACCTGAAACATGAAATCCTTTGTACTTTTGGCACATGCTTTACTGCAACCCTGAGGGTAAAGTTGATTTCATCTTATAAGCCGACAGGTACCCAAACAATGAAAACTATTTTCCGTGAACCCGTGAATGGATTGACCCATCTGGCTGCCGCCATTGTTGCGGCCATCGGACTGGTCATCCTTCTGATCCCGGGTGGAAATAACCCGCAAAAAGAATTTGCTTTAATTGTGTATGGAATCAGCCTGATCCTGATGTTTTCAGCCAGCGCCGCATACCACCTTGTTCATACCAGCCCGCAAATGCAGCTCCGCTTGCGCAAGTTGGACCATTCCGCCATTTACCTTCTAATTGCCGGTACGTACACCCCGGTCTGTCTTACCTTCTTTACCGGATTCTTCAGATGGGGTCTTCTATCAATCGTTTGGGCTTTCGCGCTTATCGGTATTGTCATAAAGCTGTTTGTGATCAACGCGCCTCGTTGGATTAATGCCGGGATATATTTGATTATGGGATGGTTGGCCGTTATTGCCATTCAACAGATCTTTACCACCATGCCCCCGGCTGCGATTACCTGGCTTTTAGCAGGCGGGATGTTCTTCACCATCGGAGCCGGGATCTACATCACCAAAAAGATGGATTTCATCCCCGGTGTTTTCGGCTTTCATGAAATATGGCACATATTTGTCATTCTGGGATGCCTGTGCCATTTTATTATGGTCGCAGGGTATATCATTCCGATGGGTAATTTTGCCTGACAACCATGAATGTGATTATTCCCAAACGGATGGATGTGGTTAATTGCCGGTTTTTTTAACCCTTGAAATAGGTTGTTTTTTTCCTGTATAGTATATATAGAGGGGATTTGACGGACAATCTTAAGACGAACCTGGAGAGGAAACGATGGGTCTTCTACAGTTCCTATTCGCCGATAAGAAACAAACCTCACAGCTCCAATCAGCCTTCTCGATTGGGATGGAGCAGGCCCGACAACACCTTTGGGAAGCAGCCCTTCCAAACTTTTTGATCGCCGTTGACCTGGCTCACAGCTATGTGCAGGCACAGGTGATGTTATGCCTGTGCTACAGCCACCAGGTGGATGATGAATCGATCCAGATCCATTTGCGCCACCTTCAAAAGGCTGACAAAAAATTAGCTGAGAAGATCGCCGGATTGCCCGGGGCAATCCGTGCTTTGTGTCTGGGGACAGACGATGAAAGGGAATCGCCCCAATTCACACGAGTGCTGGTTGACATTCGGGATCACCACAAACTCCCGTCACTGTTTGACCTTCGGATGGTGCCTTCTGCGTATATGAAACTGATCCTGGGTATGATGAACGACGGATATATCACCCGGATAAAGATCAAAGATACAAAGAATATCGCCGATCTGCCAGATGAATGCTGCCCCGGTTTAACCCCCAAAGGTGAAGCCGCCCTGGAGGTGTGGGAATCAACATTCTCGATCTTTGCCGATAATGTGATGGCTTTGATCGAAGACAAGTGACCGGGAAACGAAAAACCAATATCAAATTTCGGGGTATCATTGACATCTTTTGAAAGGAACCAAGTCAATGGATATTAAAAACGCCCGGGAACTATTGGAACACAATCAATCAGCTATTGTCTTTTTAACCCACGGGCAGGACTTCTTTGTTGATGAAAACGGGGATGGTGAAACCGGAAGCTGGATCTTGAATCCGGAATTGGTGAATAAAGTCAACCGTGTGATCGTCTATTTGCGGGATGACGAAAAGAAAACCAACCGGGTTTTTCTGGGGGATTTCCACAGTTTACGGAGAGGCGACAGGTCGCGCCGCTGGATCGTGCGGTTTTCGCATATGACCGAGTTAGGCCTTACCCCAACCCACTGGCTGGATTTTGGCAACGGCACAACCGCCCCGGTCAATTATGTGGAACGGAGTTAATTCCGGTTCAATCCGGCATTGACGCGAACAGGGCTGTGTCGATCACCCTTCCGCTGTCCGGATCGATCACCACGACATTCAAGCCATTGCGGTGGTAGGAATAATCACGCGCCCCTACCTGTATCACAGCATCTTCCTCGCCGGAGATATTTCCAGCACTGGAAATATTCAGCTCTCCTGCAAGGGTCGCCCCTTGGATGCCCCTGCCATCCAACACGGAGAAGCCGATCTTCTTTTCTGCCATGTCCTCGTAGACTTTTGTACCCCGCAGGTATATCCCTATATAGCTCTTGCCCCGCGGAGCGATCCCAAGGGTTGAGACATCATCCATGGCGGCAAGAACCAGCAGTTTATCGCCATATTTCTTTTGAAACTCCGGCCAGCTCAACCCGGCACAATTTGCCCTATCACCTGTGATGGCTGCATCCATAGTTGTGCCATCCAAACCCGGAGCCAGGACCCATTCCCCGTCTATATATCCAAGGAAGTTTTCCGGTTCTCTGAATATGCCACATACCCGGTGAAACAATTCCGGACTCTTCAGAATATACATCTCACCCGCGACTGTCTGTCCTGCGGTCAGTTCGTCTATTTTTTGTCTGGCAGCCGGTTCAATATCCGGACTGTAGCGGGCATAGTATGAATAGTTAATTTTCAAGTGATTATCCGCCGCGTATTGTGTCAGTCGCGCCCAATTATCCAATTCGAGCGGAAGGATGACCACCGAATCGTATTTCTGTGCGGCAGTATCCCAGAATTCCGATCTGAGCGATGTGCGTTTTCCCTGCGGATCATCGAATTCCGCATGGAAACGTTCCAATTGCGGGTATACCTCAGCCAACTGAAGGCCAAACGCTGCTATTAGCAACAAAAAGGATATCCATTTCCCCGTAAGCACAGTGTATGCACGGCCGATGGCAAACACTAAAATCAGGTAATAAACAGGCCACAGCATGCGTTCTGTCCCCCGGAACACCCCCCACAATTTCATCACCGGCTCTGGAAGGTTATAGGTGAAGAGCACATGCTCGTTCCATGTGACCACGTTGCTCAGGGCAAACACCACCAGCACAGGGATGATCAACAGCAACCCCCAATTCGCGCGGATAGTGTTACGCACAGTGTTCCAGCCCCGAAAAAACATTCCTCCCAGACCAATAACCACCAGCAGGATGATACCCGCACCCAGGTAGTTCACATTCATGGCATAGGTACCTTCAGCCAGTGGAAGCGGCGGGAAAAAGCGTGACCATCCGGGTAATGGATTAATGAAGGCATTCAGATTGGCTTTAAAATACCCCAGACCGGTATTGGACATTTCAACCGCAGCCGTGAAAAAGCCGACGACCCACATCACCAGCGCCGTCGAAGCCAGGCTAACCAACAAATCACGTACGGCTGGGATCCATCTATGGTCAGACAGGTACCGTTCCAGTATGGTTCCACATTGCACCACAAAGGTCATTACAAAGAAATAACCCTGTATGAGAACCGCCATGATATGCACCAGCGGCCACAACTTGTTCCACCTCCCGGTACGCCTGTTCAGGAAGTACAGGTACAAGGCAAACAATACAATCCACTGGCCGGTAAGTGGTGTGTACCGGAACACCCGGAAAAGCAGGATGTCAGCTGTACAAAAGAATAACGGCGCCACCATTGCCGGAAGCCGTTTTCCTGTCACCTCATACAGGATCATTGCGGCAAGCGTACCTTGCAGGAAAAAGCACAACAGCGTCCATAACCCGAAATACTGGAATACCGGTGGCAAAAGGAAACTGATCAGTTTGAATGGAATGGCCAACAGCGGGATGGAATCTGTGAAGCACATGCATGTCCCGGTCGGGTAACCAAGGCTGCAACTGAACCCGATCGGCCAGGTCCACGGATCGTTGCGGTAGAACACCCATCCCAGGTAATGCTGGGCATTGTCCCCCAGGTTGAACAACCAGTCCACCCTGCCGGTGTCCAATGTACCCGTCCCGTAGATCAGATAGAAGATAAGTGCGCCGGTGAGACCGCCTATCATCCCGAGGAAAGCAGCGGGTTTTACGGAGCCCGTCTCATTAGCAGTCCTGTTCAAATACATCAGGACATATACAACCAGCCCGAAGAACCCGGTTAACGATAAAAGCAACACCGTCTTTACCGGAAGGCTGCGCACGGAAAAGGCCGTTCCACCCGCCAACAGAGGAGTGAGATCATCCTTGAAGAGCACTGCCAGAACAAATCCTACGGCAAGGGAAATCACAACCCATACAAAGTGGACGGAGCCAAAGAACTTCTTCATCCCTGCAATTTTACCCTCCACAGATGTGATATGCCGAAGCCCGGTGGGCAATTCTCTTGCGAGTTTGATAGAATACAGGAAGATATTGGATTAACCCCGGACCATTGTAAATGTCTCCGGGAAGAGCGAACAATAGATGGTTTACACAGAAGTTAAGGAGGGTATTTATGAGAACTCCATATGGATTGGCTTTTCTTCTGATCCTGACACTGATCGTCTCCGTTCTGGCCGGAGGCTGCGCCAATGACCAGAATCAGGTTATTGCCCAGACCATGGCGGCATTGACCCAGCAGGCGATGTCGCTTCCCGTAATCACACTCACACCTGAACCAACCTGGACACCCACCCAGACACTGGTACCAACGGAAATCCCAACCATTACATTGACCCCGACTCCAGACTATACAGATTTCACCAAAGTCACCCCGGCGCCGGCGTCTGTCAACACGGCCATTTACCAGGGAGTATCCTTCAAATTTATCAAGAATGAGATCAGCGCGGTTGCCAAACCTCTCGACCCGAATTCAACCACTGGCGAAGAGACCGAATATGACCACGGAAAACCAACAGCCAACCTGTATTTTATGACCGATAGCAGCGAAATGTACCGCAAAGTGATAAACACCAATTCATATTTGATTGTCACTTTCTCTGATGGTGAAACGGCAACCATATATGAAGGCTGGGAAAAGAACGGTGGTGCCTTGAAAGGGTTCTATGCCAGTGAAAAAGCAGACACAGTAGGCGAGGTGGATTTTGCCTTTGGCATTCCGAAAGAAGGTATGGAGATCACACAATTAAAGATCGCCGAAAGCCGTGCCACGAAAGACAAGGCGGTGGTGCTGTATCAGAAGTAGATATTTATCAGTTTACATTGACACCCTGAAGACCATGCAGATCTTCAGGGTGTTTTTCTTTACCCTTCTCTCCGAAAATCGACTTAACCTGTTGTGAAGGGCAATACCGGGATGGATGCTACAAGTTGTATAAAAGCCCTGATTCTTGATATTATTCTAAATATCAAAATGGAAGATCTCTTCTATGATTTTATTCGGCAGTACACACTTTTCGCATTGATCATGATGGGTGCCGCATTGTTCCTTATTTACAGGCGGAAATCCAAGAAATAGCCATTTTGGGGAAGAATTCATACAAGGTCGGGGTGGATGGACTGCCGGATACAGGTTATTTCTCGTAGCCTTTTTACGTAGGGACATAACATCCGGCGGGAATCAATGGTCGCAGTGGTAACCTTGCCCCGGATGCTTTGTCCGGGGAAAAGCCAACTATATCATTCTGACTTGAATGATTCCCGGCGTAAGTACGGGCTAATCATCCGGCGAGGTGTCCTGTATTAAGAGGCAAGATGCTAACCAGATGCTTCGCCCCTACACTTGATGTCTGACATTGCGATAATAAAAAACAGGGTGGACTACATTTCATAATCCACCCCGTAAATTCCAGCATTTATCCCTGCCTAGCCTACATAATCCAGCCACTGCTCCGAAAGTGGATGTTCACCCCGGATGACCCTGTGGAACTCAGTCTGGATCTGGCGGGTGACGGGACCCATCTTTCCGGAACCGATGACCCGTCCGTCAATCTCGGAAACCGGAGTCAATTCAGCCGCCGTACCGCACACAAAAACCTCATCAGCGATATACAATTGGTCGCGGCCCACCATTGTTTCGGTGACAGAATATCCAAGCCCTTTGATAAGGGTGATGAGCGAATCGCGGGTAATACCTTCCAGTGTGTCGGCGGTGATGGGGGAATACAACGCGCCTTTGCGCACCAGGAAGATATTCTCCCCGGTGCATTCCGCCACGTATCCCTGCGGGTCAAGCATGATGGCTTCATCAAAACCAAACCGAATCGATTCAGTCTTTGCCAGGATGCTATTGGCATAGTTCCCGGTCACCTTGGCTTTGGTCATGGTGACGTTCGGGTGGTGACGGGTAAAAGAAGCCACATTGGCTTTCAATCCGTTCTCGATTTTCTCCTGCCCGAGGTAAGCGCCCATTTCCCAAACACCGATCCCCACGGCAGCTTTACCATCATCCAGATTTAGTGACGGGAACGGGCTGGTGAGGTAGAGCAGCGGACGGATGTAGCATGATGTGTATCCATTGGCTTTGATCACCTCTTTGGTCGCGGCGCATAATTCGTCGGATGTGAAAGGAAACTCCCGCACTCCCAGAATACGGGCCGAATTGATCAACCGGTTCATATGTTCTTTTAGCCGGAACACAGCCGGACCTTTCGCAGTCGAATAGCAACGGATACCCTCAAAAACGCCGGCGCCATAGTGCAGGGTTGTATTGAAGAACGGGACGGTCGCCTTTTCGGTTTCGACGAGTGTTCCATTCATCCAGACAAATTTGGGATAGGAAGCCATTATTCCTCCAGAACAGGGTTAAAGATTTGCCAGAACGGTCTCCGTTACGTCGGTCGTACTGGCAGTTCCGCCCAGGTCAGCCGTCAACCGGCCTGACGTGATCGTCTTTTCCACAGCCGCTTCGATCGCTGCCGCTTCTTTTTCCATTTTCAACGAATAGCGCAGCATGAACGCCGAACTTAAAATAGTGCCAACCGGGTTGGCAATTCCTTTTCCGGCGATATCCGGCGCAGACCCGTGGATGGGTTCATACAATCCGGGGCCTCCGCTGCCCAGTGAAGCAGATGGCAGCAAGCCCATTGAACCGGAAAGTACAGCGGCTTCGTCTGTGAGGATATCTCCAAACATATTCTCGGTTACAACCACATCAAAATCTGCCGGATGGGATACCAAACGCATGGCGGCGGTATCCACAAGCATATTTTCGAGTTTGATATCCGGGTAGCCAGTCGCGACTTCAGCAGTCACCTGGCGCCACAGGCGTGAGGTTTCCAGCACATTGGCTTTATCCACCGATGTGACCTTCTTGCGCCGTCCCCGCGCCAGTTGGAACGCCATATCCACTATACGGCGGATCTCATCATCAAAATAAGCCATGGTATCCACGGCGCGTGTGCGGTCACCCGCTTGTTCACGGCCTTTCGGTTCTCCAAAATATAAGCCGCCGGTCAGTTCACGGACTACTACCATATCCACGCCGGCTAGTTTTTCCGGGCGCAGAGGAGATGCGTCCACCAGATTCGGGTAGACCTTCACCGGACGTAGATTGGCAAACACAGACAACCCTTTACGCAATGCCAGCAACCCCTTCTCAGGCCGCTCTTTGGCCGTCGGATCATCCCATTTGGGACCCCCAACCGCCCCCAGCAGCACGGCATCAGCAGACTGGCAGGCTTTCAGGGCTTCATCCGTGAGCGACTTTCCCGTGGCGTCGATCGAACATCCGCCGATCTGTTGCTCTGTAAATGTGAATTGATGGTCAAATTTTCCTTCAACCGCGTGAAGAACCTTGACTGCCGCGGCGACCACTTCAGGACCGATCCCGTCGCCGGGCAGCAGGACAATGTTGGCTCGCATGAGCTAGACTCCTTCCATGACTTTGTTGAGTTCTGTTATTGGATGGACAACCGTAAGGCCGTAATCAAACGAATCAACCAGAGCCTGCCAGCTGGCGTCAATGATATTGGTTCCCGCGCCGACAGTATTCCAGGTTTTAAGGCTGTTCTTGGTTTCGATCAACACCCGTGTTGTGGCACTGGTTCCATTCTTGCCATCCAGGATGCGCACCTTGTAATCTGACAGGTGGAAGCTTTCAATGGCCGGATAGTGGTTGATCAGTGCCTTGCGCAACGCCAGATCCAACGCGTTGACCGGACCGTTGCCTTCAGCCGCCGTGTGCACCACCTCACCATCCACAATTACTTTGACTGTGGCTTCAGCCAGCATACCACGTCCCTGGCGGTGTTCCACTTCAGCGGAAAAATCGATCAATTCAAATGGGGACCTGTATTCTGTCTCCATGCGTTTGAAAAGCATAACCACAGATGCTTCGGCTGCTTCGAATGAAAAGCCTTTCGATTCAAGCTCTTTGACGGTTTTCAAGACCTCTGCCGCCTGGTTTTCGTGCTGCAAAGTAATACCGTACTCTTCCGCTTTGCTTACCAGATTTCCACGCCCTGACAACTCGGAAACGACAACTTCCATGCGGTTACCGACGAGTTCCGGCTCAATGTGCTGGTAGGACTGGCTTGTTCGGCGCATGGCTGCCACGTGGATACCGCCTTTGTGGGCGAACGCCGCTCGACCTACATACGGTAGGTGCTCATCCGGTGAAAGGTTGGCGATTTCAGCCACGTAGTGCGAAAGCTCGAACAGGTTCTTCATCTGCCCTTCAGGCAGTGATTGAAGACCCATTTTTAGTTCAAGATCGGGGATGATTGAACACAAATTGGCATTTCCGCAGCGTTCTCCGTACCCGTTAATCGTACCCTGTACCTGTACACAACCTTCACGAACCGCTGATATTGAATTAGCAACGGCGCATTCCCCGTCATTATGGGCATGGATGCCCAACGGAGCATCCACCTTCTGCCGAACCTGACGGATGATTTCGCTTACTTCCCACGGCATGGCACCGCCGTTTGTTTCACAGAGCACCAGGGTTTCAGCTCCACCACGGATAGCTGCTCTGAGCGTTTCGATCGAGTAATCCGCATCCAGTTTATAGCCGTCAAAGAAGTGTTCGGCGTCATAGATAACAGCGCGACCTTTCTCTCTCAGGTAGGCCATGCTCTGTTCGATCATGCGCAGGTTATTATCCAACGTGGTACGTAAAACATCGGTCACATGAAGAACCGAGGTCTTGCCAACCACGGTGCAATACGGGGTTTCCGCTTCCAGGAGTGCGCGGATGTTGCCATCTTCATCCGGTTGCCTGTTGGCCGCGCAGGTACTACCAAACGCAGCGATCCTGGCATTATTCCACGTCGTTTTTGCCGCCCGCTGAAAAAATTCCACGTCCTTCGGATTGGATCCGGGCCAACCGCCTTCAATGAAAGCGATTCCCAGGTCATCCAACCGGTGGGCGATGTTCATTTTATCGCTGACAGATAGGGATATGTCTTTCCGCTGCGTCCCATCACGCAGGGTGGTGTCATAAATTTGGATCATCAGGTCCACCTTATCTGCTGAAATTCAGCTGTTCGTAGGATGTAATCTGCGCATCCATGCTTAATAAATACCCGAGCTCATCCGTTCCATTGATCAGACAGCGCTTGGAAAACGCGTCAATGGGAAATTGGATGGCCCTGTCATCCGGCAATACAAGTACCTGTTCTTCAAGGTCAATGACAATGGTTGTATCGGGCGCTTTCTTCAGCAATTCAACCAGGTTCTTGTGAGTTTCAAGATCAACCACCACAGGCAGAAGCCCGTTTTTAAGAGAATTATTCCGGTAAATATCGCCGAATGAAGTGGAGATCACAGCGCGAAAGCCGAAACCGGTAAGCGCCCAGGGGGCATGTTCGCGGGAAGAACCGCAGCCGAAGTTATCTCCAGCAAGCAGAATCTGTGCACCCTGACTTTTCGGGTTGTTGAGGACAAAATCCGGGTTGGGGCTGCCATCCGGCAAATAACGCCAGTCAGCGAACAGGTTATTTCCCAGGCCGGCTTTATCCGTTACTTTAAGAAAACGTGCCGGGATAATCTGGTCGGTATCAATATCATTAACCGGAAGCACCACAACCCGGGATTGGATCGTTTTAAATGGTTCCATATCAAACTCAATTCTTTCTAAAGCAACGTGCGCGGATCAGAAACCCTGCCGGCTATGGCAGAAGCGGCCGCGGTCAACGGGCTGGCGAGGAATGTACGTCCGCCTTTGCCCTGCCGGCCTTCAAAATTGCGATTGCTGGTGCTCACAGCATATTGCCCGGGTTCCAGTTGGTCACCATTCATGGCAATACACATGCTGCAGCCGGGTTCACGCCATTCAGCGCCAGCTTCCCTGAAGATCACATCAAGGCCCATGGCTTCCGCCTGCTTTTTCACATCTTGCGAACCTGGAACGACCAGTACACGCATTCCATCAGCCACCTTGCGGCCTTTAAAGACGGATGCCGCCTCTTCCAGGTCGGAAATACGCCCGTTGGTGCATGAACCAATGAACACAACATCGATCTTACGGCCTTCCAACTTTTCTCCTGGCTGCAAACCCATATACGCCATGGCTTTTTCAAACCCGGCTTGCTGTGAGGCATCATTAAAATCTTCACGGACAGGCAGGTTCCGGTTGATGGGCATGCCCATTCCCGGGTTGGTCCCATATGTGATCATGGGCTCCAATTCTGAAGCGTTCAGCACGACCTGCGCGTCATACACGGCACCAGGATCCGTCGCAAGGTTCTTCCATTCTTCTATCTTTTTCTCCCACTCAACTCCGCGGGGAACAAAACGGCGGGCTTCAAGATATTCGAACGTGGTTTCATCCGGCGCGATCATGCCCGTGCGGGCACCGGCTTCAATGGACATATTGCATACCGTCATGCGTTCTTCCATTGACATCGCGCGGATGGCTTCTCCGGTGTATTCAATGGCATAGCCCACGCCGCCACCGGTACCGATTTTGTTGATCAAAGCAAGGATGACATCTTTGGCGGTAACACCTTTACCCAGTTTGCCGTCAATACGCACTTCCATGGTTTTGGGACGTCGCTGCAGGATGCACTGGGTTGCCAGCACATGTTCAACTTCGCTGGTGCCAATACCAAATGCCAGAGCACCAAACGCGCCATGTGTGGCAGTGTGGCTGTCTCCGCAAACAATTGTCATTCCGGGCCGGGTAAGACCCAGTTCCGGGCCGATGATATGAACAACACCCTGGTTTTCACTCTCCAGACCATTAAGTTCAATACCAAATTGCTTGCAGTTTTCCTCCATCTGGTGGATCTGCTTCTTACTCATTTCATCCGCGAAAGCCAATCTGCCTTGCGGTGACCCATCCGAGCGGGTGGGAACTCCGTGATCAATTGTGGCGGCTGTCCGTTCCGGACGGCGCACTGTAAGACCGCGCTTTCGTAACCCTTCAAAAGCCTGCGGTGAAGTGACTTCATGGACCAGATGAAGATCAATATACAGTACCGCCGGTGAATCAGGCGGTTGTGCCACAATGTGAGAATCCCAGATTTTATTAAAGAGTGTCTTCGGATCGCTCATTCTTACCCGATGGTGCCAGGGTTGAATGATTCGTCACCGTAGGTCGTCTTTTTTTCCGGCGAGCTGAAAGCTGACACATCCCACCCCCCGGGGATCGTGCGGGGATTGCTGTAGGGATCCAGCATTTTTGAAACGTTGGGTTCAACAGCCGGGGTTTTCATGGCGCTCATTTTCTTTTTGACTGCCATGGATGAGACATCCCATCCACCCGGAATGGTGCGTGGAGTGCTGTAGGGATCCAGCAGCTTGGCCACATTGGGCTCAACCAAAATTTTGCTTCCTGTGTTCATCGTACTTCTCCTTTGGATTAATAGACAATAGCTTCAGTTGATGCTTTTTCCGGCGGGCCAAATTTTCCGCTGGCGACCAGCATCTTGTTCAATGCCGAAAGATACGCTTTGGCACTGGCAACGACAATATCGGTGTCCGCCCCGTACCCGCCAAAAGTCCTTGGCTGATCCTGGTCAGGCTGCAATCCCACATCTAGGGTTTCACCTTCACCCTGCAGGCGGACGGTCACTTCACCAAGGGCATCAATACCCTCGGTTACCGCATGTACCACAAACTCCTGCAGCGAGTTCGGGAAATTCACGATGGAACTGATGGCTTTGAACGCGGCATCGACCGGACCGGTACCCACACAGGCCTGTACATACATGGAGCCGCCGGGATCGCGCAGTCGGACCGTTGCCGTAGGCATCCCCATGGTTCCACAGGCTACCTGCAGGCCGTCAAGCGAGTAGAGCTCTGTTGGTTGATAGAGCTCATCGGAGACAAGCGCTTCAAGGTCTGAGTCGGTGATCATTTTCTTCTTGTCCGCCAGCATCTTGAACCGGTCGAACATTTTTAACAATTCCTGATCATCCAGTTCATATCCCAGGCTTGCCAGGCGGGTACGCAGCGCATGCTTGCCGGAGTGTTTGCCAAGGACCAGTTTGGTCAGGGTTGCCCCGACTGCTTCCGGACGCATGATCTCATACGTCATCTGGTTCTTGAGCATACCGTCCTGGTGGATTCCGGCTTCATGAGCGAACGCGTTCGCACCGACAATGGCTTTGTTGGGTTGAACGGTGATCCCGGTATAGTTGCTGATCAACTTGCTCATTTTGACGATCTGGGTGGTATCAATGTTATGGGTCAACTTGAAGACCGGCTCACGCGTCTGCAATACCATCACCACTTCTTCAAGTGCGGTATTACCAGCCCGTTCACCAATACCATTGATGGTCACTTCCGCCTGCCGGGCTCCGGCTTGCAGTCCGGCCATTGTGTTGGCGGTAGCTAATCCCAGATCGTTGTGACAATGCACGGAAACCACACAGTTGTCAATTCCCGCGGTATGTTCGATGATCCCGGCGATCAATTTGCCGAATTCATCCGGCATGGTGTACCCCACAGTGTCCGGGATATTCAATGTGGTAGCACCGGATTCGATGGCAACAGCCAGAACTTTATACAGGAATTCCGGGTCGCTGCGACCGGCATCTTCCGGGCTGAACTCAATATCGGCGCACAGGCTGTGCGCATATGAGACCATATCACGCACGCGTTCGACCACCTGCTCACGGGTCATCTTGAGTTTGTATTCCATATGGATATCAGAGGTAGCCAGGAACGTATGAATGCGTGGCCGGGCAGCTGGTTTTACCGCTTCCCAGGCTTTGTCAATATCATTCCTGGAACAGCGGGCCAATCCACAGATGATGGGGGTCGCGTTGCCCTCTGCAGAATTACCGACTTCGTCCGCAATCTTGCGCACGGCTTCCAGGTCATCCGGTGAGGCGGCCGGGAAGCCGGCTTCAATGACATCCACACCCATACGGGCAAGACCGCGGGCCACTTCCAGCTTTTCGGCACTGGTCATGGTCGCCCCGGGGCTCTGTTCGCCGTCCCGCAGGGTTGTATCAAAGAAAATTACACGGTTGCCCGTAGGAGACATGATTACTTTCCCTTCTTCTGGTTTTCGGGACGCAGTGAGCGAACCATGGCTCCGGCTGTCCACAGGTCAGATTCACGCATTTCCTTCAATTCCTTATCCAGTCCAACCTGGTAATCCGGCTTGCTGTTGGCTTCGAGAACAATACGGGTTTCTTCGCCGGATTCAACACTCTTGTAGAGGCGTTCGAAGACCGGTTCGGTGGCTTTTCGGAATTCATGCCGCCAGTCAAGCGCGCCACGCTGGGCGGTGGTGCTGCAATTGGCATACATCCAGTCCATGCCATTGGCACCAACCAGCCGGATGAGGCTCTGGGTGAGCTCTTCGACTGTTTCATTGAAGGATTCGCTGGGGCTGTGACCATGTGCCCGCAGAGTGGCATACTGTGCTTCCATGATGCCTGCCAGGGCGCCCATCAGAACACCGCGCTCACCGGTGAGATCGCTGAAGACTTCATGCTTGAATGTGGTCTTGAAAAGGTAACCGGAACCTACCGCAATACCAAGAGCGAGCGTTCGCTCCAGTGCCCGGCCGGTGGCATCCTGCTCTACCGCGAAGCTGCTGTTGATTCCGCTGCCATCCAGGAAATTGGCACGAACACTGGTCCCCGATCCTTTGGGGGCAACCATAATAACGTCCACATCGGCGGAAGGGACTATACCTGTCTGATCTTTGTAAACAATGGAAAAACCATGAGAGAAATATAGTGCTTTCCCCTTGGTGAGATATTTCTTCACGACCGGCCAGAGGATCTTCTGAGCAGCGTCTGACATCAGGTACTGAATGATGGTGCCTTTTTCACAGGCTTCCTCAACGGTAAAGAGGGTTTTTCCGGGAACCCAGCCATCTTTTTCTGCCTTGGCCCAATCGGGAAATCTATTCTTGTCACCCACACCGACGATAACGTTGATGCCGTTATCCCGCATATTGAGAGCCTGGGCAGGACCCTGAACGCCGTAACCGATAACCGCAACCGTCTCGTCTTTCAAGACCTGACGGGCTTTTTCAAGAGGAAACTCTTCCCGGGTTACAACTTCTTCTTCCACTCCGCTAAAAACCATCTTTGCCATGTTACTGTCTCCTTGATGTAATTTTGTATCGTCTAGCCGGCAGCGGTTGCCAGCTCTCCGGTATCAACCATTTCTTCTGTGGCATACAACGGGGCAGCACCCCTTGCCAGAACAACCCGGCCTGTGCGCACCATTTCGATAATTCCAATGGGACGCAGTACCTCAATGAAACCCTCGATCTTTTCTTCATCCCCGGTGATCTCAACAATGAATGAACTGCTGGAGATGTCAACGATACGGGCACGGAACACATCCACGATCTGGGTGATCTGAGCGCGGTCCTCAGCATCCGCCTTGACCTTGATCAATGCCAGGTCGCGGGTCACGCTGGGTTTGTTCGTCAGATCTTCCACCTGGATGACATTGACCAGTTTGTACAGGTAAGAAATCAGCCGCAGGATGCTGGTATCGTCGCTATCAACGACGATCGTCATTCGTGAGACACCGGGATTTTCCGTATGCCCTACCGCAAGGGATTCAATATTAAAAGAACGCCTTCGAAAGAGGGAAGCCACCCGGTTCAATACACCGGGAACATCATCAACAAGGGCAACGATCGTATGATTCATGAGCTTTCCCTATGCCTCAGCCTTTACCGCATGGTCAACTGCCACGGCCGCCGGCATCGGTCGGCGGATCATTTCCTTCAATTCAGCACCGGTGGGAACCATGGGGTAAACGCCATCTTCCTTCTCAACACGGAAATCGATCACGACGGTTCCTTCGGTTTCCCGCGCGGTTTGAATGGCTGTTTCCACATCAGCCCGGGTGGTAACGCGGATACCGGTCAATCCATGTGCATCGGCGATCTTGATGAAATCCGGACTCTTCATGGGAGTGCTGGAATAGCGGCGGTCATAGAAGAATTCCTGCCACTGCCTCACCATCCCCAGGTAACCATTATTGAGAATGGCTACATTAACCTTGATGCCTTCCTGCGCCGCGGTCGTGAGTTCGGCCTGGGTCATCTGAAATCCACCGTCACCGCAGATCACCCAGACTTCCTTGTCAGGCTGTCCGAATTTGGCGCCGATACCGGCGGGAAGGCCGAATCCCATGGTGCCCAATCCACCGGATGTAATGAATTGCGAAGGATTATCCTGTTTGTAATACTGCGCGCTCCACATCTGATTTTGGCCCACGTCGGTAACAAGGACGGCATTTCCGCCGGTAATATTCCACAGGTCGTTGATGACGTGCGCGGCATACAAATGCCCGTTGTCCGGCAAATTCTTGATGTCGCGTACCGAGCAATCGCCCTTCATTTCATTGATGGCATTCAACCACTCATCATGCTGGCAGGGTTTGACCTGTTTGAGCACAGATTCAAGGGTCTGGCTTAGATCACCCACAATACCCAGATCCACCTTTATGTTTTTGTTGATCTCTGCCGGATCAATGTCAATATGGATCTTACGGGCATGGGTGGCATACCGGCGAACATCACCGGTCACGCGGTCGTCAAACCGCATACCAAATGCCAGCAGAAGGTCGGCATCCTGAATGGCATGGTTGACCCAGGCTTCTCCATGCATACCCATCATGCCCAGATTGAGCGGATGGCTGGCCGGGAAACCGCCAAGCCCCAGCAATGTCATGGCAACCGGAGTCTGCGTACGTTCCGCGAATTCCAGCACCTCTTTCATGGCGCCGCTCTGCAAAATCCCGTGACCTGCCAGGATCAGCGGACGCTTGGCGGCGTGGATCATGGCTGCCGCTTTTTTGATATCACTTTCAGCCGGCAGGGAATTCGGGCGGTACCCGCGCAGGTGGATATGTTCGGTTTCAGGATCATACTCGGTTGAGTTCTGCTGAGAATCTTTTGTGATATCCACCAGAACCGGGCCTGGTCGACCGGAACGTGCGATATAGAAGGCTT
>CAYRHB010000022.1:4523-34771 GCA_964424035.1 uncultured Leptolinea sp. | reverse complement strand
AAATGGAAGTGATCTTGAACAAATGCGCCATAGATTACGTTGAACCCCGTAGAAGTCTAGCAGAAGGCATAAATACAATGCTCGATCTAATGAATACTTATCCGGATGAACACGATGTAAGATATGAATTCACATCGGCGGCAGCGTATCTTATGGATGATATGTTGAGAGAAGAGTATGAAGACGATCCGGTAAAAGTCCGTGCGATAGCGAAAGATCTTACAGCCAGGATTGGAGATGACAAGCTCTTTTTGTATGATTATCCATCAATTGCCGCATTTATCGATTTCAGGGTTATGGAAAGCATGGGTGAGGTATTCTGTTCAGAAAAGGAAAAGATAGAAGAGAGTCCGGAATATTTACCGTCCGATTCTCCCGCGACCATTTTGATCTGCCAGGCCAGACAATGCAAGATCTTGAGCGACCTTCCATCCCATCCTGAACAAATAGATCTGTCATCCTGGGAACCGGACCGGATTGAAGATGTGCAGCTCATACTTTGTCGGGACCAGGAAAAGCAGCAAAAAAAATTTGCTGGGTCATGCAATTACAGAGATCCGAATGGCAAGATACACAACATCCCGATAAAACAGATCGTGGAGTATTACAACCTTTATGTTGCCAGTACCGGCCAGAAGATAAAGTCCATGCAGATTCCCGGCGAAATCCGAACATGTCCAATGTCCGTACCATTTACAACAACAGAACTGGTGGGAAGCTCTGATAATGATGCATTGTTCAAGAATGTGTCATCCTATCTAAAGATTCCAATACCATCCCCTACTCCGGAAGGGAGAAATTAGACTCCGCATTATTGAAGTCATACTTCTCCTAACTCATCAAATGGCTGCTTGGGTGAGTGTCCGTCGCATTTTCCTTGATAACAACGAAATACTCGAATGTGCCAATTTCAGTTATTGGCTGAGCTTTGGCAAAATCGGTATTAACCAATCAAGTAAGGATTGATTGGAACTTATGCTGATAGCTGATAGGTGATAGGTGGAGATTTCTCGCGCATAAATGCTAATCCTTTATCTACCTGTTGGAATAAATTCGCTCATCTAAACCGAAACCTCATTGAACAAATTGCATATTGAACCCGCTTCCCGGATTTGTTACCATCAAATCGTTCTTCCATCTCCAATCCATCAGACAATTCATAGTAATGCGGGATGAGAAACTGATTGTGAGAGCTTTGAATGCAAGATCTCAGGGAGGTGGATATGAAAACACGAAACTTCATCTTCATCCGGGTATATCTGGTACTCGCAGTTCTTTTTATTTTCAGTTGCAACATGCCGGGCTTGGCACCTGAAAGCGAAGCGGAAAACCTGAGGCAAACTGTTCAGGCTTTAAGCACATCAGTGGCTGATAAGAACAACGCGGAAGAAGTTAATCCTACACTGGTGCCAACCCATGAGCCGGCTTTGGACACCGCCGAAGAAACAGTACCTCCCACCGAAGAAATTCCCGCCACACCCATCGCGCACAGTTTGGTCCCCGCCCAACCGGGCTGGGTGACGCGCTGGTTCAACGATACAGACTCAAGCCGCACTTCCAACGAAGGCCGCGCACCGGGTGGTGACACATTCAGCAAGAATATTTTCGAACGGCCATTCTCTGCCAATGATATGCAATTCCGGCCTGACCTCGATATCAATAAAGCGGAAGTCTCATCTGACGATAACTTCATCTACTTCACGATCTATCTTAACGGGGTCAATCCACAAACATCCAATCTGTCTGGCAATTACGGTGTGGAATTGGATACCGACTACGACGGCCGGGGAAATTACCTGATCCTGATCACCAACCCTGACGGCACGGAATGGCAGATGGAAAACGTTACAGCCTATAAAGATTCCGGCAAAAAGGTGGGGGGTGCCCGTCCCATGTCTGCAGACGGGCCTACCGGTTACACCGGTTACGATCAGACCATTTTTTCGCTGGACAACCTGTCTGATCCGGATGCCGCCTGGGGACGGGTCTCACCCAAAGGCAGTTCCACCGTTGAACTGGCATTTAAACGCGGACTGATCGGTGGACGGAGCTCTTTCCTGTGGAGCATCTGGGCTGATGATGGAGTCAAGGATCCTTCAATGTACGATTACAACGACCACTTCACTTTAAACGAAGCAGGTTCGCCATATCAAGATGCCAATTACCCGTTGAAATCCCTGGCACTGGTTGACAGCACCTGCCGTGAAATCTACAATTTTACCCCCACCGGCGACATCCCCGGATTGTGCGCAGTTCCAGCAACCGCAACCCCCGTGCCACCAACAGTCACCCCGGCACCCAAACTCGGTAGTTTTTCCGGTGTGGTGTTCAGCGACAAGAATAACAATGGCAGCCGTGACGCTGGTGAAGGAACCTGGTGTTTAACTGTTTCCATTTGGTATCACGAAGGCTCCTGCAGCGGAGCTGGCATAATCGCGGCAGTACCCCTCGGAGGCGGATGCACATTCTCCCAGGGGAATTTGCCGGCGGGTCAGTATTGTGTATCAGCCTCAGGCTATTCTTTCACGACACCAAAACAAGTGACCGTCAACGTACCAGCCGGTGGTAATGCAAGCGTATTGTTTGGTGTTGCCGTTGCTGAATAGGTGCCAATCCCGCAATTATAATGGGGAACCCAAATATCCTGATGACCCAATTGAGGGATAAAATACAATCATGTCCCCTTTTGTGGTCATTATTATGGCCGTTCTGGTTTCTTTCATTATTATAGTGGCGGCGCTTTGGATGATAGTCCCCCTGGTGAACGGTCTACCGTGGGTTCCAACGCAGGACCAGCGCATCCGAAAAGCATTGCTGCTGGCAAATGTCCAACCGGGCGAATTGGTTTTCGATCTGGGTGCCGGTGATGGCCGCGTATTGATAACTGCCGTGCGTGAATTCAAAGCCCACGCGGTTGGCATAGAAATCAGTCCAATCCACTGCCTGATTGCCCTGGCACGCATCCGGATGTCCAACGTAAGTGATCGGGCAAGCATCCGTTGTGGGAACTTCTACAAATTCGATTTCTCATCCGCGGATGTTGTGTTCATTTACGCGACATCCCGGCATGCCAACCGCCTGATACCACTGCTTGAAAAGCAGTTAAAGAACGGCGCCCGTGTGGTTACGATCTCATCCAGTTTGGACGCCTGGCAACCGGAACGCATCGACCGGGAAGATCTGGTTTTTCTCTACCGCATACCGCCGGTTAAGGGTGAACCGGGCTTGTGCCTTATTGAAGCAGCTTCTGTCTAATTCCTGTCAACATACCCTTTTTCGACCAGTTTCTTCAAATTCTGAATAAACCGTGCCATCGGTGCCCCATCAATCACATCATGGTCAAAACTGATCGTTGCACTCATCATCATACGCGGTTCAATCCGGTGGTTGACCACTCCCGGTTTCTCTCCCACTCCGCCCAGGGTGATCTGTAATGTATGGTTGGGTACTGGTATGGCCCAACCACTTCCCGAACCGAACATGCTTATGGACGATACGATCATCGTTCCATAGTACTGTTTGATCATTCTGGGATTTTTAAACAGGACTGTGAAGAACAACCTTCGGACAAATCCGGGCATGCGCACAAACCAATCGATGAACTTCGTTTCACCACTATCTGCATGGCCGGACTTGAAGGAATCAATTTCAGATTGGAGTCCACGCGCGTTCATCCGGTTCACACCCCTCAGAATATGTGGCCGGATCATCGGTTTTCCGGCAATCTCAACCTCGAATAGCATATTCACATCCAGCTCATCAAAGATCACCAGCCGGTTGCGCCAGTCCCGATAGGCATGCACATGGAGGTTGGTATCAACAGCCTCTCCCAGGCATGCTAGGAAGAAAGCCGTAAACGACAGGTTTTCCCCGGTTTCAAGGTTATGGCTCCGAAGGGTCTCACGGGCCCGGGTAATATCAAACTCCACCAGTCCATG
Source organism: uncultured Leptolinea sp. (assembly GCA_964424035.1). Lineage (GTDB taxonomy): Bacteria > Chloroflexota > Anaerolineae > Anaerolineales > Anaerolineaceae > Leptolinea. The sequence continues at coordinate 30,833 of CAYRHB010000022.1, read as the reverse complement.
GACGGTATGTTTCTGCCGGCCCATCCGGCCGCCATCAACCATCAACTGCCGGGCTGCCGGGAATGGTTCAATATTGCAAAGTTCATGATCATTGGCCATTGAGCTTGCTCCTGGTTCCATCAGGTTCACCAAGGTATTTTCTTACTACATTCACCGCATTGTGTATCCCGTCGGTTGACCGGATGGCTGCACCGCAATCCGCCGCACGCTGCCTCATGGCAGAATCAGTTACAGCTTCGTTTATGGCATCTGCCAGACGATCGATCGATAGTCTCTTCCGTGGAATGAAATTGGGGCCTAGTCCCATCGCCCGGATCCTTTCACCCCAGAAGAATTGGTCAAATGCGAATGGAATAATGACAGATGGCACCCCTGCGCGCAATCCTTCGGCTGTTGTTCCAGCGCCACCATGATGCACAACAGCTGCCATTCGTGGGAACAACCAGTCATGGGGCGCGTGATCCATTACAAAGATACTATTCGAGTGCGGCATCTCTTTCATACCGCTCCATCCTGTCAGAATCAAACCACGCTGTCCGGTTTTATTCAATGCCTTCAACAACAGGTCAAATAATTTCGCCGGGTCAGTACCCGTCATGCTGCCAAAACCGATATACACCGGTGGAGATCCCGCCTCCAGAAAGGCTTGCAGATCATCCGGTGGTTCCCACTCGCCTTCATCACGCAACGGAAGATCACCGGTAATATGCAGGCTTTCCGGCCAGTCAGACGGATGCGGGATAATCCGTGGGCTGTAGGCGCCGATCATCGGTGTCGAACGCAATAAACGGTAGAAGTCACCGGCTGAACGGTGGCATAAACCCAGTTCCCTGCGGAATTTTTGTACATACGGGCGGTACCACAACCAGACTGAATACAACATGGCAATACCGGAAAACCGGTTATGCAACCCGCCCAGGTTTCGCTGGATTGGCCATGATGGTGCTGGAAATTCAGCCGTTGGAAGCAGCGGAGTCGGCTCGATATTGAGAACCGGTATACGCAGTGCTTCAGCGATCGTAGCTCCGAATGGACCGAAAACGCCCAGGCAGATCAGTGCGTCGGCATCCAGGCAAGCCTCGTATGCGTCATGCGCCATGTCCATCACAACCGTACCGATCAACCGGCGCATGGACAGGATTGAGCGCAATGGATTGGATCCGCCTTTTTCCAGAAAATCGCGCCCCTCATCGCTGGACATCACCTTCTGAACATCACCGCGCAAAGGCCTTACTTCAATCCCGTGTTGATGGATCAATGTGGAAAAATCAGTTGGGGCAGCCATCCTGACTTGATAACCGGTCTCCTGCAGACCCTTTGCCAGTGCGAGACAGGGTTGAATATCCCCCCGGGAACCTGCGGCAAAGATTGTAATTTTCATGGTGCCCCTTTTTCGGATATCAGTCGATTCGTCAGAAAAAACTCATCTTCCCATATAAGTATAGTGGAACAGAATCATCCAGGTTAATAACGGAATTTGAAGGAATCCATATGGAGGATTTGAAATCCCCGAAGAAAAAATGGATAATGGTATGCATTCCACACCGTAAATCAACATGACCAAATAAATCGGGAAACGATTTGAGGGGAAACAGCACTGAATAGAACAGTCGATTATGGAAATCATTTCATGGAATTTTCTTGTCTTCTTTCTTTTTGTTGCGGTGGTGTATTTTGTTCTGGAACATCGTGCCCAGACTGTCTGGTTGTTCTGTGTTTCGATTGTTTTTATTTCCTTCTGGGGGTGGTGGCATCTCGTACCACTGGCATAGATCGGAGGTATCACTTTCCTGGCCGGAAAGAAATTGGATGTTTCCGGTCGTATGTTATGGCTGCTATTGGGACTTGTGACGGACATCTCTATTTTCATTCTCTACAGGGTGGCAGGCAGTCCCATTTTCAGCATTTCCGCAATTCCCGGTTTTGCGGATTTTCTAATCCCTCTGGGATTCGTGTTCTACACATTGCAGGCAATTTCATATCTGGTTGATATTAACCGCGGCAAGATCAGCGCCGAATCTGACCCGGTCGATTTTTTCCTCTACCTCATATTCTTTCCAAAAATACTGGCCGGACCCATCGAACGGGCCGGGACTTTTCTACCCCAGGTCAAGAACGTTCGAATTGTAGATAATGCCAAGCTGGAGCGTGGCTTTATTCTGGTACTTCTCGGGCTTTTCCGGAAAATCGCCATTGCCGAAGTGCTGTTGACCATCATGCCGGAATATCTGTTCCCCGTGGTTGTGCAAAATAATGGATCACTCATTGGGTTGTTTCCAACTTCCATCCTCACCTACAGCAAACTGGTCCCATATAGTGACCGGTTGATGGGTGTTCTGGCATATGGGATATATCTGTATAACGACTTCGCCGGTTACACGACCATCATGCGTGGGGTTAGCCTGCTACTGGGCTTTGAACTGACGCCCAACTTCCGTTATCCGTATTTCGCACTTACCCTGTCTGATTTTTGGAGCCGCTGGCACATCAGCCTCTCCTCCTGGTTGCGCGATTATGTATATTTTCCATTAACCCGTTTACTTCGCAGGAAACCGGTGGGGCGAACCTTGCTAGTGCCGGTGGTAATCCCCCTGGTGACAACCATGCTGGCTGCCGGTTTCTGGCATGGCCTGACATATCCGTTTTTACTCTGGGGGATGGTCTATGGAATTCTGTTAAGTCTGGAGCAGATGATTTTTCAATTTATCCCCTCATTGAGGCCACAATCTCGTTCTCTCCTCTTTAAAATCATGTGCATTGTTTTAACATTTTGTTCTGTCAATTTACTCTGGGTGCCTTTTGCCGTGAATTCCCTGGATGGCGTTCTCTCCTTCTGGGGATCCGTTTTTTCCGGCACAGGTCTGCACCTGGCATCTGCCTTCTCCCCCTGGATACTGGTACTGGTGTTTGTATCATTCCTGCTGGATTTTATTGAATCACATCATCAAGAGCAAACCATCTTACTCCATTGGCCGCTTCCTTTGAGAGGATTGGTATTATCCACGATTTTCATTATATTGTTCCTGGCTTTCACATGGACTTCGCCCTATACATCCAATGTATTCATTTATCAGAGCTTTTAGGAGCAGCCTGTGATCGGGAAAAGGAGCCTGTTCAATCTCAATACATGGAAGATCACCCGAATGACAGGACGGGCGCTGATTTTGTCATTGTTTTTCATCCCCCTGATCTTCCTTTTGATGGAAGGATTGTTTCGGTTGATTCCCGTTCCGGCACCTGTGTTTGTTCCGACAATCGACCGTGAGTTAAATTACCCGGAGATCGATATCAAACTTTCCCGTTTATCAATTCTGGAACAGGATAATGATGTAAATTGTTTTATTCTCGGTAGCTCCATGGCTGATTTTGGCATTGATCCGAAAGCATTAAACCGGTTGTCTTCGATGCGGGGTACGAAAGATCCGGTATGCTTCAATATGGCTTTAAAAGCCATGAAACCTGAACTCTCAGCGCGGATTGCCGGGATCCTCATCCAGCAGTCCAGACCCTCAATCCTGATCATGGGGATCAGCCCTGTTGACTTCACCGGAGGGCAGGATGTGATCCGCAAATTTGTCCATTCTCCCTGGCTGCGATTCCACGAAGGGCAGTATTCATTGGAAGGCTGGTTGATCGAAAATTCATTTGACTACCGGTACTGGTTGTCCTTTCTAAAATACCGCGACCCGGCCTACCGGACAGACTTGAAAAATCAACTCGCTATGATCGATGCCTTTGGGTTCCAGATGGAGGAGAAAACCATATACACCTATCGGGTGAATCTGGATGTTGAATTACCTGATTTCCAGTTTCTTGAGAATGACCTTGATGGTTTGAAAAAAATAACCGGTTTAAATTCTCCGGATTTGCATGTTGTGGTTGTCGAAATGCCGGTCCATCCCGACTTTCTTCCCCATTATATCGGTGGCGGTGAAACCGGTTATGAAGAAGACTTCATCCAACCGGTAGAAGAATTATTGAAAACAGAAAAAATTCCCTTTATACGCTCACAATCAAGGGTTCAGGATATCGTTGCTCCGGATGGATGGAAGGATTACCTGCACCTCAACCAGAGTGGCGCGGAGCAATTCAGCCGGTGGTTGGCTGAAGAATTGGTGGTTCCCCATTGAACAATCTCTCCGGTATTCTGTTTATTAATCTTCTACTGACAACCGGGCAACAAAAGTTGCCAGTTTATCCCTGGCTGCCAGGTAGCCGTTTTGGATAATGGCCGGGATCTGATCTGTACCCAGAAGGTTGAAATCCGAAAGGTCCGGGGTGATCAGCAGGTCGGCGTACTGGTTGAATGGCCGCGCGGCATTGATCATGGCGGAATAGTAGGTGTTTAATAATAAATCCACCAGATTGGCCGGTGTGCGGTGTGAATGACTCGCCGTGAAAAGATCCACCGCGATAATTGACTGTGCGCCCATTTCGCGTGCCAGCATAATGGGGACATTCTCAAGCAGTCCGCCATCCACCAGCATGGCTCCATCAATGCTTACCGGGGTGAATATACCGGGAATACAGGAACTGGCCATAACGGAACTGGCCACGTTGCCCCGGGTCAATTTCACCCGTTCTCCGGTTACAACATTCGAAGCAACCATTCCCAATTCTATTTCCGCGTTACTGAACACTTCATCGCCAATAATATGGCGGATAAGTTCACCCAGTTTCTGATTTGAAAGCAAACCATATTGAGAAAGCGCCAGGCTGGCAGCATCAATCCATTCCAGATCCTTGGCTATCTCTTCAATATCAGACCAGGGTTTGCCAAACGCATATAACGCGGCTACGAATGCGCCGATACTGGTACCGGTAATAACATCGACCCGGATTCCCATCTCGTTTATTGCCTGCAAGACCCCGATATGAGCGGCGCCCAGCACGACACCGCCACCCAGAGCCAGGCCTATTCTCTTGTTTCCTTCATGCCTGGTCATCATTGATTTTTACCTGTTATGATTTGCTTTAATGAAATTATAAATTGATTCGGTCTTCAACTTTTTGATGAAGACGCATAGTAATATATCCCGGATTTTGAGCAGTCATTCAATGGACAATATTCAAACCTTTACCCAAGAATCCAGCCAATACGCGCGATACCGTCCTCATTACCCTGATGACCTGTTTGAATTTCTTGCCGGGGAAAGCAAAGACCATGTTTTGTCCTGGGATTGCGCATCAGGGACCGGGCAGGCAGCTCAATCTTGTGCACAGTATTTTGACCGGGTTATAGCTACCGATATCAGTATGGAACAGATATTGAATAGCGAAGCCCATTCACAAATCCAGTACCTGGTGATGGCAGCGGAACAAAGTGCCTTTCAAGATTCATCATTTGATCTGATAACAGTTGCCCAGGCTATTCACTGGTTTGACCAACAGGCATTCTTTCATGAAGTCGGGCGGGTTTTGAAACCTGAAGGAATGCTGGCTGTCTGGGGATATGGATTCCCTGAGATTACTCCCGAAATTGACCAAACTATTTCACAATATCTGGGTAAACCGATCGACCGATTCTGGATGGAGGGGAACCGGCAGTTGATGTCAGGATACAGAGATCTGGTTCTCCCCTTTAATACAGTGGATATTCCCCACCCGTTCTCCATAGATATGGAATGGAATTTGCCCTCGTTATTGGAGTATTTCCGTACCTGGTCGGCAGTCAAGCGCTGCAGGAATGAGACAGGTTTTGATCCGGTCGTCCACCTCGAAAAGAAGTTATTACCTGTCTGGACTGATCCACAAACCATGAAGAGAATAAAGATGCCGTTGTTCGTGAAAATAGGTAGAAAATGACCCATACTTCCAATGGATTTTACGGTATCCTTTACGGGTGAGATCTGGTTTTTTTGAAACAGGTTCGATCTTCCTTTTAATTATGGAACGTTATTAGCAAACTCAATCCCGCAAAGAAATGACGTCTGCAAACATGAAGCCCAAACATCCTGATGTATCAAAAATCATCGTCGGTAAGTTGTTCAATGCCAAATTTTTCTTCTCCAACTTGATTGTTCCGTGTTTGGAATTACTTCTTTATTGCGCCGTCTTTTTATTCTTTTCAAATCAGGTCCTTCCGATAGGTGTAAATGCCATTTTCACCTCTCGGTTGGGGCTTTATCTTATTGTTCCTCTGGTTCTAATGTTGATCATCCTCTTTTTCCAGGTTAGGCATCAAATACCTGGTTTTAAGGATTTTACAAAACCAAAAGAAGATTTCCATCCAGCTGACCTGTTGCTCGTGTTGCTTCCTCTGTCGCCTGTGATCCAGTATATTCTCAATAATCAGGGGATGTTGTCGATCGTGGATTCATTAGTAATTCTGGTGTTCTTCTTCTTATTCTCCGTTTTATTGATCCTCGTCATCCCCTGGATTCTGGGTGGAATTGGTTCTACATCAGCAATGAAAATAGTCGGGTTGACGTTTTGCTTCACCATCACCTATATGGCAATTCTGAGCCAGGATTTTGCCTGGTTGGGAAAGGGAAGTCTGAAAGTGCAATTACTTTTCTTTTTCACTTTCCTTTTCGTTGCGTATTTCCTGTATAGTCTTAAAAATAAATGGATTCTCTATATATCCATTCTTGCTTTCTTTCTATCCAATCTGATCCTGCAATTACCGGCCTTTAATGAAAAAAACAATGCGGAATTTGTACCTCTATCAGAATTTAAATTAATTTCCGCTGTCGACGGAAAGGAGCCGGCTCTAAAACCCAACGTGTATCTCATGGTCTATGACGCCTATGTGCCCCATGAGACGCTGATGGCATATGGAATAGATAACTCTGAACAGGAAGATTATTTACGGGAGATGGGATTCGCGTTCTACCCCCACACATACTCACTTTCTGCTGATACCATGCGTTCGATGGGCAGAGTTTTGAATGCATCGCTGGAAATCGAAGGGGATCTGAATTCGAGTGTTGCGGGGGACGGCAAGGTCATTCAGCATTTCAAAAAAACAGGCTACACAACATACGGAATTTTCCCATACGATTTCATGTTCCGCGGTCGCACGCCGAAATATGACCTCTATACACCGGAATACAGCGCACCTCCTTTCAGCCACATGCTTTCTGCCATACTTATCGGTGAATTCCGGTTTGATATCGGTTTCTATGGTCAGGGTCATTCAGAATTTGTTGCGAAAAAGGAACTAATGTTACAGGATGCCACTCAGCATCGTTCTTTTGTTTACATGCATACAAACGTTCCGTCTCACAGTCAAAATTCCGGCGCATGCCTGCCCGATGAAGTTGACCTGTATGAGACCAGGTTGAAGGAAGCCAACCGTGAAATGCGGCAGGATCTGGACATGATCATCGAAAATGATCCATCGGCAATCGTAATTGTTGCCGGCGATCACGGTCCATTCTTAACCAAGAATTGCGTGGTCCTTTCCGGCAAATATGATCTTTCAGACATCACCCGCCTGGATATTCAAGACAGATACGGGACTTTTCTAGCCATAAAATGGCCTGACAGCGATCATTCGCAATACGATAAGATCACCATACTTCAAGATATTTTCCCTGCCATTTTTGCTTATCTCTATCAAGATCCCGGTCTTCTGGAAACAAAACTTGACCCGGTGATCGTTTTAGACAATGTCATAAGTGGCGCCACGGTCAATAACGAGGTGATCTCCGGTGGTGTTAATGATGGGGAACCGCTTTTTCTATCAGAACAATAAACGTGAATAAAATGACCCCTATTTCGGAGATCAAAACGTCTGATGACCTCGAACATTTTCTGTCCAATTACGGATTATCTTCTGAACCATTGATCAAAAAAAGTGAGTGGGAAGAACACTTGCCTGTCTACCAACAATCGATTGCCCGTCATCTAACCTGTGATATTTACAAGAATTTGTATATCGCCGTTAATTCCAATGTTCTTTCGATCCATTCATGGATTATAAAAATTTGTGAGTTGACCGGAGAATTTAGTGAAACGCAATTTCTGGAGAAACTGGATTTATGTGCTGATCCATCAAAAGAACTAAAAGAAGGCGGTCATTGCATCTGCCTGGATTTTCCGCTTCCTTTTGACCACTATCGTGTTGTGAGAAATATCGGGGTCGATACAACAAACGGACGGTACGGAACGGTCACCCTGAAGGAATGCCTGCATTGCAGGCGTCAATGGATTCACTATTTTTTGGAATATGAAGTTTACAACCGATCCGGTCGTTATTATATGGGGGTGATCTCGCCCGGGCTGGCTGAAAACATCACGCCGGAAACAGCAGTGGAATATTTGAACAGCCTTGAATGGCACCTCTTCGGCGGCTCATTCTTCGATAATCAGACCGGTCGGTCAGATAAAAAAGGGATTTACGTGGATTAGATCAAGTGGTGACAATATCAGGGGGTGGAACCGGGCGCCGTTTGCTTTGCTTCCTCTTGCGCATTTCCTCCCAGAGATCAATCGCCGCACAAAGATGCGCACCAAAAAGGATGATCCAGGAAGCCAGATAGACCAGCAACAAAAATGTAATGATCGCGGCCAAAGAGCCGTACACCACAGTGAAATCTCCCAGTCCGCTGCGCAGGTACCAGTTAAATACTTCTGTAACCACCTTCCAAAGGACGGACACCATCAACGCACCCCAGAATGAGGCGCTGAATGACACATTCGTATTGGGTACCCAGTAATATAAGGCGAGAAACAACAAGAAACTCATCAGAAAGGAAACCAGGCTGGAAAACATGCGCAGCAGATCCATATCGCCAATGGTTGTTACCACCCATTCTTCTACAGGAATCAGATTAGCCGCCCATTCAAACACCATGGAAGCCACCAGTAGAGCCGAAAAAGCAATGATCATCAATATTCCGATCAGCCGCTTTTCCAGGTAATTCCGCTGTTTGGCATCCGGCCAGGCAAGGTCAATGTTATATACGACACTGGTAAAGAATGCTGACGCGGACCACAACAACGTCAACAGGGAAATGAGCCCCACCCTGCCGCGGGTTGCCAGAACCTGTCGGAGAATATCATCAATCCATGAGGGCGATACCGGGATAACCTCATGCACAAAACGCAGTACGTTCTCATATACCTGATGCCTGTCAAGGAAATAGCTGCCGCCCACAATTAATAGCAATAGAAGCGGAAAGAGAGAGAATATGGCGTAATATGCCATGCCGGCAGCCGCCATCGGCGCCCGGGCGTGGGTAAAAGAGGTTATTGTGTTGATGGGAATATCGAACCGGCCTTCGGACATTTTTCTAGCCCGACGGAACCATCGTTTTGCTTTTTTCGAACTCAATGACATTTCTCCTCTTCTGGATTAATGATAACCCAGATAAGGATTTTCCCCAAAAAGTATGATCCACAAGTTTTCTACTTAAAACCTGGAAGCTACAATACATGCTTCCTGGTGAAGCCCTTTTCTGATATATGAATGGTACAAAAACAAATAATACAGTAATTTTTCCCCTGGGATTTCAACAAATTTCATCCAATCGGAAACAGATTTTAAATCCGGATAAGTAACCTCTCATAATATAAGAAGGATTTCTATGTGGTTTCGCAAAAAACAGATACCGTTTGAATGATAAAATACATCGATTTCGGTTTTTACTCATGGACCGGAAATCCATTCTTTTTTATATAAAAATAAAGCGGATTAATGCAATTTGGAAATAATTTCGGGGAATTTCCTGCTTTTTATCATAATCTTTCTCGCTTTCTATTACGTTTTACAACCAAAATCGGAAAAAATATGGATGCTATTCGCTTCCTTCTTTTTCATAGCGACCTGGAGTTGGCAATATCTTATCCCACTGTTGGTAACCGGAATAGCAACGTTCGTTATGGGAAAGGTGCTGGAAAACAAACATAGACCGGTATACCTTTTTTGGGGGATACTAATAAATCTTATTCCTGTGTTGGCAATCAGGTTAATTGGAATATCGGGCAATTCTCCTGTTATTGAACTTACCGGTTTTCATGGCATTGAACATCTTCTTGCCCCACTGGGACTTTCTTTTTATGCTCTTCAATCGATTTCTTATTTAATCGATATATATAAATCACGCATAAAACCTGAGAGGAACTTATTTGATTTCCTGTTATATCTGGCCTTTTTTCTAAAATTTCTGGCCGGACCGATTGAAAGAGCGGATAATTTCATTCCTCAACTAAAAAAAGGACGTATCGTAGATAACAGGAAAATTTCACAAGGTTTCTACCTGATTCTGGTCGGATTGATCAGAAAAACTGTAATTGCGCAGACACTCATTTCCGTTTTACCTGAATACTTTATTCATGCCGAAATCATCAATTCCAGACCTTTTCTGGGGATATTTTCGTTTCCTTTTATTTCATATACAAGTTCGATTGCATACTTTGACCGTTGGGTCGGCATTATTGGTTATGGGTTATTTCTTTACAATGATTTTGCCGGATATACCGGGATAATGCGCGGCATCAGCCTGTTCCTGGGGATTGATCTTTCTCCGAACTTCATGGTTCCTTATTTTTCCCTTTCCTTTTCGGACTTCTGGAGCCGGTGGCATATTAGTCTTTCATCATGGCTCAGAGATTACATATATTTTCCTTTGTCCAGATTTTTAAAAACAAACCGGCAGGGCTTTCCCACTTTTTCCATTCTTGCCATCCCAATTTGCGTTACCATGCTTGCCAGCAGCTTCTGGCACGGTTTCTCGATCCCATTTATTATCTGGGGTTTGGTTTATGCAGTAATGATGGTCATCGAACAATGGATATTTATTACATGGCCAGCGTTTCGTCCTCAACGGCAGCCTTTTTTCATTAAGTGTCTAAAAGGATTATTTACATTCTTCTGTGTAACGATCGCATGGGTTCCTTTTATCGCAAATTCTTCCGGTGAAATCTTTGCCTTTTGGAAAACATTGCTAAAAGGTTCAGGGTGGAATACACCTCCTGCATATAATCATTGGATTTTGATCGTTGCCTGTTTGTCATTTATTCTGGATATTTTCCAGCATAGGTATAAAGATGAAAACTTTATCGCTGAATATCCGATGATTGTCAGATCATCAGTGCTCGCTTTGACATTTCTGATGATTTTTCTTGCCATAACATGGAATTCACCGTCCGATACAAATGTGTTCCTATATCAAAATTTCTGACCCGAACCTATGAAATTAACCCGGTTATTCTCCCGCAATACATTACAGATCAGCTTCCCATACGGAAAATCGTTCGTTGGAGCTTTATTTTTAATCCCGGTGTTCATATTGGGACTTGAGATGTTATTAAGGATAAATCCTGTCCCCGAATCCATACTGCTACCTTCCATCGATAAAAATATACTCTATCCCGAGCTGGATATAAAACTTTATCGGATGGGATTTTGGAAAAAGACTGAAAAAATAAATTGCATAATTCTTGGTAGTTCCATTGTGGATTACGGATTCGATCCATCCAGCATGGATGGAAAAAAGGAATTTTTAGGTGTTCAAAACCCTTATTGTTTCAATATGGCATTGCGGGGTGTAAGACCAAATACAAATTCTGCGATCGCAGCAATACTGGAAAACCGATTTGAGCCAGAACTGATATTGATTGGTCTTAGTCCGGTTGATTTCGCCGGAGAAAATGAAATAATTCGGGAATTCAAAACATCCCCCTGGTTTCTTTATCAACAAGGCCAGTATTCTATCGAAGGGTGGATGATCGACAAATCTTACTTTTATCGATATTGGGTTTCTTTTCTGAAATATCGCAATCCGGCTTATCGTGGTGAATTGGACAACCTCCGCCTTTTGATCAACGACAGGGGATTGCAGGTTCGCCAAAAGAATAAAGATATCTTTGAAGTCAAACCGGCTATACAGATTCCCAACTTTAAGATCACCGACGAAGAAATTAATGGGTTGAAAAGGATTGCCAAATTAAATAACAAATCCGCGCGAGTTATTGTTTTCGAAATGCCGGCACATCCTGATCTTATACCGTATTATGTTCCCGGAGGGATGGAAGGTTATGAAAAATTGTTTGTCGAACCAATAACAGAAGCGCTGAAAGAATACGACATTCCATTTATCCGAACCCAAAATGAAATTCACAATGTCATTTCGCCCGGGGGTTGGCAGGACCAAATTCATGTAAATGAGATTGGATCGAGACAATTCAGTGAGTGGTTTGTTCAAAGGTTAACGAATTTAGAGTAATCAAGGGTATACCCCAATCCTCCAAATCCGGATTAAAGAAAAATTTCCGCGACTGAGTTTTTATTACCCGGTAAGGATTGATTAAAGAAGTTGTTTCTCATCAAACCTTTTTGCCCGAAGAATATTTTTGCTTCTAAAAAATTGGCTGTTGCTCGTGCAATCAATCCTGCAAATTATCATAACAACACTGTGATGTTTTATAATTCAATCGATAATTAAATGGTTTTTTGCTGACAGTCACTTTTTTCATGATGGAGCCTCAATGATCCGTCAATTCATCCCGGCATTGAAGAAAAATGATTTCAATCTTCTCTTCCCCGCATACCTTGAATTATTCAACCATCCGGAAGCTCACAAATATCTCAGTTTCACAGGTTTGCCCTTTACCGAAGCACTGGTTTCCAACTGGTTCAAAACACATACGGATGCAGGGATTGAGTATTTCACAGATGTGTCAGATGAAGGAAAGATCCGTGGAATTGCGGTAATTAAAGCCGACAATACCGTAGGTTTTGAGCTACTGGGACTGGCTGTCCGGTTTTCCAACCGGCAGAAAGGTGTGGGAAAAGGTCTTGTGCGATATGTGATGAATCATGCTGTCGAGTATGGGTTTTCATCTATTGATGTTACAGTTTTTGCCGATAATATTCCCATGCTGCGGCTTTTACTCGGTCAGGGTTTCATTCCGGTATCCATGTCGTATCATTGCAGGTATGATGGAGCAGACACAGTCAAGCTCAAATTATACCTGTGATTTTGTTTTGGCTGTTCCGCAAAAAACATTACTTTGTTTAAGCGTGTTGATCCATTGTGTTTCTTATCGGTATGATGAAACTCTTTTGAGGTATTTATGACTCTCTCAATTACGCGTAATGAATATGAACCGGGGAAGGACTACTTGCTCATTGGATATGATGGTATTGTCAGTATTGACACGATCATAGAGTACGCACCCCGGATACTTCAGAAACTTCAAAATGATAAGATCTTCAGGCTGGTTGAAGATTACCGAAAAGTCACCTTTGATATGAATTCTGAGCAGATCAATGATATGCAGAAACGTCAGATGACCGTATTGATCGAAAGTGGTATCGCATTTACCAAAATTAAAAGGGCTATTGTTGTTGGTGAAAATTACGCCCGGATGGATATTATAGGTTTTTTTGAAAACCTTAATATGAACAGGGGTGTACAGATTCAAGTGTTCGCTGATATGTATAAGGCCATCCGTTGGGTTGTCAGCGATTAATTACTAGAAAGATGCCAATACTCCCCGACCTCGGTTGTGACATAATACTCTGATCATTGAAGATTCAAGAATAAGGATTCTGAGTATGTGGAACAACCTTGCACACCCGGATTTGTTCCATTGGGGGAGAATAAAAAATGATCAACAATAGGTTGCGGAAAATCTATGGTCAAGCAACCTGCCTGATTCCAAATCCATCCGATTGGGTGAAGCTGGCTATAGTAGTTGTTTGTACATATCTATCTCTCTGGCTTGGATATGCATTTGCCCGTCAAATTTATATTGAAGGTTGGCAATTCTGGGTATGGCTTTCAAGCGTACTCATTACACTCACCCTGCTATATCGTACCGGATTGTGTATTGAACGCCGTGAAATTGTCACCCTCTCCAGTTTGGTGATTCTCGCACTCATCTTACGGGTTATAAATCAAGAATCAATTCCGGGGGCATTCCATGTGGATGAAGCCGGTGTGGCAAAATTCGCCCGCGACAGCCTGTTTCCGAGTCCAGGTTTGGTGCTCAACCCTTTCATCACCGGACCAGCCTCCCAACCTGCTCTGTATCACTACATCATCCATTTCAGTATGAAGCTGGTCGGATTTTCCATCAGTGGAGCACGCCTGTCATCAGCCGTTGCCGGTTCACTGGGTGTGGCAGCCACCTATTTAATGGTCAAGCGTATAAGTGGAAGGCAGACAGCTCTCCTTTCAGCCATTGTTATGGCCTTCAGTCATTTTAGTATCCACTTTTCCCGCCTGGCATTGAACAATATCTGGGATACACTCTGGGTTCCGCTGACCCTTTACCTGTTCTTAAAAAGCCGGGAAGAGGACTGGCCGGGGGGTGCCGTACTGGCAGGAGCCGCGCTTGGGCTTTCACAATACTTTTACCATGGCAGCAAGATCGTACTTTTTCTATTGCCGGTTTTATTTTTTGCCCGGTGGGAAAACGGTTCCGGCTTGAAAAGGAAACTTCTGCATCTCTCTTATCTGGGAATTACAGCTTTGGTGGTCGCCGGACCATTGTTGATGTTTTCCTTTTCCAATCCTGAGATCTTTTATGCCCGTTTACAGGACGATTGGGGATGGAAGCAAAAGGCAATCTCAACAATACAAAACCAGACTGGTATTACACAATATGTCTGGTACCAGGTCATCCATTCGCTGGGTGTTTATACAATATTTCCAGACCCCAATGGGTTCTACCACCCCAGTGTTCCATTGGTCTTTGGTATGTCGTCACTTCTGTTTCTGGGTGGAGTTCTGATAGCCGGGTTTCAACGTACCTGGCTTCCACTGATCTGGATTGCCCTGGCGTCATTTTTCGGGGGATTCCTGCTCAGTGTTCCAGATAGCAGCCCGCATTACGTGGTGACTATTCCGGCTATATGCTGGTTGATTGGTTTGACCATTCAATGGATATGGAAAAGTGGACAAATGAAGCTTGCAATGGTGTTGATGCTGACTGCCATTGTCATTGATTTCTTTTTCTACTTCGGTGTGTATACGTATTCCATTCCCCCGGATTTCAATATTCCTTTTCCTCCTCCAGGATAGGTTATGGAACCATTTGACAATGAGACATCCATCAGGATTCTTTGTAGACTAATGTCAAATATACTTGACATTATGTAATATATATATTACTATATGTACAATATATAATACATCAGACAAAATGATTACATCCACAAAGAGGACCTATGACAAACATGGAAAATCTCGGGCATCCCGAAAACGCCAATCCTGAAGATGACAGCATGACGATCCAGGAAAAACAGGCATATGTTTACCTGAGTTGTGTTTCAATTATGCTCATCGGATATATCATATTTCTGTTTTCAATGATCAGATCATTCACTTTACTCTCAACGAATGACATCGTTTTCTGGGCAGGTACTTTACTTAAAGTTGTTGGCATTCAGATCGGGGTGAATATTCTGATTCTTATCCTCTTCAATGTTGTTATGACGATCATTGCCACTGACCGCATTCCCGAAAAGCAGGATGAACTGGACCGGTACATTGATGATAAATGTACGATCTATGGAAGCTATGTGTTTTTTGTCGGCTTTTTGATCAGCATGGGTCTGGCTGCCTTCGGATTACCAATCTGGTTGATTTTCAACGCCATCATCGCTTCATTCTTCGCCATGCAATTTACCTGGTCAATCACTCAGATCCGTATGTATCACCGTGGATTCTGACATGGACCAAAACCGAATCCGCAACAACATCCGCACCCTGCGCTTCTTGCATGATGAGATGACCCAGCAGGAGCTCGCTGACAGGGTTGGAGTCACCCGGCAGACGATCATCTCTATGGAAAAAGATAAATATTCGCCCTCACTGGACCTGGCATTCCGAATCGCCCACGTTTTCGGTGAACCTCTGGAAAAAGTATTCTCGTACGAGACTAACGAAAAATAAAAAAAAGTAACAAATAAAGGAGAAAAAAATGAATAACCCACTGAAAGCAGGCGGCATAGCCGCACTGTACAATGCTGTCGCATATATTTGCGGAATGGTCTTTTTCCTCGGATTGGTAAATTATCCGGCGATCACAGACGCCCATCAGATGATCACTTCCCTGCAGGATCATGAATCAGCCTGGTACTACATCACCCTGATGAACTATGTATTCTTTGGCATCTCACTCATAATTCTTGCCTCTTCATTAAAGGATCGCCTGAAATCATTCTCACCTTGCGTGATAAGTATTGCCAGCGTCATTGCTTTTGTATGGGCTGGACTATTGATCGGCAGCGGAATGGTTTTTACGGTTGGTATGAATACGGTTCTAAAACTAAACGCGAGTGATCCTGCAGGCGCGGCTTTGATCTGGCAGGCAATTGACGTCGTCCATTTAGGACTGAGTGGTAACGGAGAGATTGTTGGCGGTCTCTGGACGATATTGATCAGCCTGACCGCTTTCCGGTCAAAAGTATTCCCCAGAGGGTTGAATATTCTGGGAATGATCGTTGGTGCGATTGGAATCATATCAATTATTCCTGTCTTGAATGACATTGTCGGTTTGTTCGGGATTGGCCAGATTGTCTGGTTTATCTGGATGGGGATCTATTTGATCTCAACAAAAGTTGATACAACGGATATATAAGGATTAGATGAATGAAACCAGAAAGATCTGATTCAATTCTGATTGGATTATTCTTCGTCATCGCCATGGCAGGCAGTCTTATCGGAGCAGGAATGATCGAACCCGTCCTCACCGCGCCTGATATGTTTGCAGCTTCTGCCGGTAAAAAAGCAATTCTTCTAACAGGGATTTTGCTTGAATTGATCAATGCCATTTCCGTAATCGGTATTGCCGTTTATTTTGCACCTTCCTTGAGACAATTCAATCTAAAGATGGCCTACGGATACCTTGCATTTCGAACGATCGAAGCCATATCCTGCTGCCTTATGGTATTGGCTCCGCTTATCCTGTTGATATTTCCCGGCAATCATTCCAGATTTGAACCCGCAACCGCTGAAGCAGTCATCCAAACAGCGATCGTATTGAGATCAGCGATATCATCATTGCTGGTTCCAGTATTCTTCTGTCTGGGAGCATTCATCCTCTACCTCGCTCTCTATCAAACCGGATTGCTCCCCCGCTTCATAGCCATCTGGGGGCTGGCAGCAGTAAGCCTGATATTTGCCGCAAATATCATCTCGCTTTACATCAATCTGGATATGACTGTCAATATGGTCATGGCATTACCCATCATCTTGAATGAAATTTTTATGGGATTCTGGCTTCTTTTCAAAGGATTCAATACAGTGCAGAGCCATCCCCTCACCGGATGAATCTAGTAGTCCGGAAACTGATTAGGAGTAAGAATGAAATCAATTTATTTGGATATGTATGGCTCACCCGATGTACTAAAAATCAAAGAGGTTGAAAAACCTGTTGTGGGTGACAATGATGTACTGGTGAAGGTAAGCGCAGCCTCTGTTAATTACGGCGACCTGCTTGCCAGAAAAATGAACTCTGTGTCCCCTCGGGAATTTAACATGCCGTTTATTTTATGGCTTATATCTCGTCTGGCTTTCGGGTGGACCAAACCCAATACGCACATCCTTGGAAGTGAATTCTCAGGGATTGTTGAGGCAACCGGTAATAACGTATCCCGTTTTATACCCGGTGATGCTGTATTCGGGTATACAGGTCAAACGATGGGCGCGTACGCGGAATATATCAAGGTCAGAGAAAATGATGCAATCGCGTCTAAACCCTCTAACCTATCATTTGAAGAAGCCGCTGTCGTGCCCTATGGTGCCATAATGGCGCTATACCTTCTGCGCAAGGTCAATCTTCGTCAGGGAGAGAAAGTCCTCATCATTGGTGCGTCAGGCGGGATCGGGTCTGCAGCGGTTCAGATTGCTAAAGACATGGGCGCGATTGTGACCGGAGTATGCAGTACGCCACGACTGGAATATGTGAAATCGATTAGTGCAGATTATGTAATCGATTACACCCGGGAAGATTTCACTCAAACAAATGGAACCTATGACCTGATCTTCGATGTGTTGGGACAGGGTCCGATCGATGCCTGTAACAAGCTGCTGAATCCTGGTGGTATCCATCTATGTGCCAGCTTTAAAATGAAGCACATCTATCAAATGCTGATAACCAGCCGGTCCAAAAAACGTCTGATTTGCGTGTTGGCACCCGGAAGCCTGAATGACCTGCTGGATGTCAGGAGACTGATTGAATCGGGAAAGATCAAAGCCATGATCGATAAAGTATTCCCAATGGAGCAAGCGGCAGAAGCCCATCTCTACGCGGAATCCGGCAACCGGCACGGGAAAATAGCCCTTCGCATGATGTACGATATTTAATTATTCAAGAATAGTCATTCTGCCCGGTCAATTGACCAGGCAGAATTGTTTTGTTAAAAATAACTCCTCTGGAGGCTATCCTATTTGTAACCAACGGATCCTCTTAACCGGATTGATTCTTGGAAATCCTTATCACGTAAAAAAGCCTCCTGGTCTCTGCTGGCGTATAATTTACTTAATGATGTGGAGGGAAAAAAATGAATAAAACCAGGAGAATTGAGAAATTATTGCTGGTTTCCACCATTACACTGACGGTGCTCATATTCCTTGATTATCTGCCATTGCACGATATTTACCATGATTACGCAAGCCCTGCACTTTTGAATTCCTTGAACACCCAGTTATCAGCCGGGCTGCCGGAATGGACCAATACTGAATTGGAATGGAACGCGGTAACAGTCAACTTTGTTTTGAAGTTATTTCTGGCACTTGGAAATGTGGTTCTCGTCATCCTGCTACAGAGATCCAATCGAAAGATGGAAAAGCCAATTCGTGAATAATCCATTACTTTCCGATGTTCGCGGCATATTCATGGGAGTTACCTCATGGAACCTGACGAAATTAGACGGATGCAAGACCGGATAGATGAACTGGAACGGCGTGTTGATCTGCTATATGACCGGTTGAACATGGGGTATTCACACGGAAGCAAATCGGCTTTGCTAGATTCACGGGTGATTGACGCTATCCGGCAAGGTGACAAGATTGGAGCCATCAAAGTCTACCGGGAATTGACAGGGCTGGACTTGCGGGAAGCCAAAGACATGGTTGAAAATATCTGGGGGCAGTACCACTCTTAATCCAATCAGAAGATTTGCTTCACTGTCACAAAATAGAGAAGGTTTCGAAACCTTGAGACGAAGGTATGTGATTTGTTGCGTAAATTATTGCCAAAATATCACCATTTTTCCAGTTTTATTTAGAACAGCTTCGTTATATACTGAATAGAGAAACAAACCATCCAAAATCATTATCAGGATTATTAATATGCAAATCACAAAAAAAGAGATCACCTTAACAATTAATGGAACCAGGAAAAACCTTCGCGTTTCACCGGAAGAAACCCTGCTGGATGCGCTCCGGAATGCGGACTATTACAGCGTAAAATTCGGGTGTGGGGATGGAGACTGCGGAGCCTGCACCGTGTTGATAAATGGCAAACCGGTGAAAAGCTGCCAGGTAAAAGCCGCTGATGTCGAGAATTTTAATGTTTTAACAGTAGAAGGTTTATCCATAAATGGCGAGCTTGATCCCATACAACAGGCATTCATGGACACAGGTGCCATTCAGTGCGGTTATTGTTCTCCGGCGTTAATTTTATCGGCCAAGGCTCTCCTCGATAACAATCCCCAGCCTACTGAAATGGAGATACGCAAAGCGCTTGATCCGGTATTATGCCGCTGCACCGGTTACGTGCGTGGAATCGATGCCGTATTGCGTGCAGCCGCGATACGCCGTGGTGAAAAGCTGTCCCCATTTACCCAGATCGACAGGGTGTTTCCGGAAAAACCTGATTCCGTGCAGATTCCCGGGGAGTATCTTCGCCTTGATGGCAATCGGGATCCCCTGCCGCCTCTGGTCTATACACCGGAAAGTATGAGCAAGACCAAAACGGTTGGCCATCCGGAGGTTAAACTGGATGCGAAGAAACTTGCGATGGGCCGTCCGGTATTTACCGATGATTTCCGCCTGCCCGGAATGCTCTACGCCGAATTGCTGACCAGCCCGCATGCGTATGCCAGGATCCGTAAAATTGATGCCGCAAAAGCGAGAGCCCTTCCCGGTGTCCACGCGGTTATTACCCATCTGGATATTCCCAGGATCAAATATGCCACCGGGGGGCAGTCCCATCCGCAACCCAGACCGTATGACCAGGTGGTACTGGATGACACGGTCCGCCATGTCGGAGATCGGGTGGCTGTGGTCGCCGCGGAAACACCGGAGATCGCGAAAGCCGCCTTGAAATTGATTGACGTTAAGTACGACATCCTGCCCGCAGTGACCGATCCGGAACTGGCCATGCAGGATGGTGCACCGGTGATCCATACCGAAACAGATACCGATGGCGTATATGACGCAAAACACAATATCGTCCATCACATAGAAGCAGAAGTGGGAGATGTTGAAAAAGGATTCAAAGAAGCGGACCATGTTTTCGAAGGGGAATACCGCACTCCCAAACAACAGCATGCCCATCTGGAGCCACATATCTGCATCACCTACATTGATGAGGATGACCGCCTTGTGGTACGCACAAGCACCCAGGTCCCATTCCATGTCCGGCGGATAATTTCTCCCCTGGTAGGTCTGCCGGTCAAGAAGATCCGGGTGATCAAACCCCGAATAGGCGGTGGATTTGGCAACAAGCAGGAAATCCTGCTCGAAGACCTTTGCTCGTTGCTGACTATCAAGACCGGCCACCCGGTACGCATGCAATACGACCGCCGGCAGGAATTTTTGAGTTCCCGGTCCCGCCATGCCAATATTGTGCGCTACAAAGTAGGCGTCAAAGGTGATCAGGTTACCACGGCGTCCCTCTATCTAATCGGAGACACAGGCGCTTATGGAACCCATGGACTGACCGTAAACATGGTTGGCGGGTTTAAAGGGTTAACCCTCTATAATCCGCCAAATGCCCGCTTTATTTGCGATGTGGTCTACACCAACACGCCACCAGCCGGTGCATTCCGCGGATATGGCGCCATGCAGTGCCAGTATGGCATGGAAGTGTTGATGGAGGAGATCGCGGAGAAACTGGGTGTGGATGTTGTTGATTTCAAGAAAAAAAACTGGCTGGAAATTGGAGAGGATATGCATCTCTCCCAAAAGCTGGGCGAAGGCAGACCTGGTGTGAAACAGGCTATGCATTCCAGCGGATTTTCACAATGCGTGGAAATTGGCCTGAAAGCCACCAATTTCTATGAAAAACGGAAAGCCAACAGAAAGCAGAGCGGCTCGTTAAGACGTGGTATGG
Source organism: uncultured Leptolinea sp. (assembly GCA_964424035.1). Taxonomy (GTDB): domain Bacteria; phylum Chloroflexota; class Anaerolineae; order Anaerolineales; family Anaerolineaceae; genus Leptolinea. Next base: position 9,593 of record CAYRHB010000022.1, on the reverse strand, counting down.
GTATGGCTGTGGTCATGCACGGCAGTGGAATTGCCAATCTGGATATGGCCGCCGCGACCTTGAAGATGAATGACGATGGTTCGTTCAATCTGCTGATCGGTGCCACTGATCTGGGTACCGGTTCAGATACCATTCTAGCCCAGATAGCCGCTGAGACTCTCAACATTCCGTTGGATGACATTATCGTATATTCATCGGACACAGATTTCACCCCGTTTGACAAAGGCGCGTATGCCAGCAGTACAACGTACATCAGCGGTGGAGCGGTCAAAAAAGCAGCCGAAGATATCAAAGGGCAGCTTCTGGAACAGGCTGCCGTGATGCTCGAAGTGGATAACATTCATTCGCTCTCCCTGGACGACCGCTGTGTGGTTGCTTCTGACGGAAGAAGGGTTACGCTGCAGGAAATTGGTTTGAGCAGCCTGCATCAACAAAACCAGCACCAGATCATGGCAACCGCGTCACACCTCAGCCCGGTCAGCCCGCCACCCACTGCTTCCCAGTTCGCAGAGATTGAAGTGAATACAGAAACCGGTGAAATAAAGATCGACCGCCTGTTGATGATCGTTGATTGCGGCAGGGTTATCAATCCGATTACAGCATCAGGGCAGGTTGAAGGCGGCATGTCACAGGCTCTTGGTTTTGCTCTGACAGAAGAAATGCTCTTCTCAAAAGACGGCCAACCGCTCAATGCCGATTTTGCCAAGTATAAAATCCCGAATGCGGTTCAGATGCCGGTAATGGACGTGATCTTTGTTCAAACGGACGAACCCACCGGCCCGTTCGGGGCAAAATCCGTCTCAGAAATATCAATTGATGGAGTTGCTCCGGCTCTGGCCAGCGCACTGCATGATGCCACCGGGGTCTGGATGCGGGAGCTCCCGTATACCAGGGAACGTGTCTTGAAAGCGCTCAAAGAAGCCGGAAAATAAATCCGTTTTCTCCATGGAAAGCCGGTTGATAAGGAATCAACCGGTTTTATCTATGAATTCCCTATTGACTGACGGTCAGTCATATGATATAGTATAACTAATTGACCGACCGTCGGTCTATTGGAAAGGAAGCAATCAATGGTACGGACAGTAAAAGACCCGGAAATACGGAAAAACGAGATCATTCAAACAGCCCGCCGTCTGTTTCAAACCCGTGAATACAACAAAACCACCATGCAGGATGTGATGGACGAACTGGGTATTGCCAAGGGAACCATTTATTACTATTTCAAATCCAAAGAGGAATTACTGGATGCCGTCATCGAAAACATGGCGGATGAAGCCATCGAAAGAATGCAGCAGGTGGTTGACCGGCCCGGCGGAACAGCCCTCGAACGTATGCAGCAATTGATCGCGGCCGGGAACATCGCGGACGAAAACCCCGACCTCATGGAGCACCTCCATAGTCCCCGTAACGCCGGCATGCACGCGGTAATGATGGCTGTGGCAGTGAAGAGGTCAGCTCCGCTGTATGCCCGGATTATCCAACAGGGCTGCGAAGAAGGTGTTTTTCAGTCGGACACTCCATTGGAAGCCGCAGAGATGATCCTCACCGCCACACAATTCCTGCTGGACACCGGTATCTACCAATGGACCAATGAGGACTTGATGCGGCGAGCCCGGGCTCTCCCCGGCTTGATCGAAAATGTCCTGAAAGCCCAACCCGGTTCATTTCATTTTTTACTTGAAAACGGAAACCAATAAATCACCATGAACATAAATGCAAATAAACCTTCTCAATTTTTCGCTATCACCTATCTTGTCTCATATGTTTTTTGGGGCATTGCCGCTATTGTGAGCAGCCAACCCGGTGGAGACGCGGTTTTTATCAGCTTTTTGATACCGGGCATGATCGCACCGTTCGGGGCAGCCCTGTGGATGCTTTATAGGTCAGAATCATCTGAGCTATGGAAAAGCTTTAAAGAGCGGATTTTTAATGTGCGGCTGTTTAATGCGATTAACTTCTTCCCTGCCCTGTTGATCATTCCCGTGGCCATTCTGATCGCCGCCTGGATTTCCATTCTCACCGGTGGTGATCCTGCCCAATTGCAGTGGGCGGAAGGTTTTTCGTTCTCGATTGGTATGGCTCCCAGTCTATTGGTTCTCATTCTGGCTGCCACTTTTGAAGAACTGGGATGGCGCGGTTATGGCGTGGACAGTCTTAATGCTCATCATAATTACTTCAAGACCACATTACTGTTCAGTGCTCTCTGGGCTTTCTGGCATCTTCCACTCTTCCTTATTACCGGTACATATCAACATGAAATAGCCAGCCAAAGCCTCTGGTACGCGGTGAACTTCTTTGTCGGGATCGTCCCGATGGCATTCATCATCAACTGGGTTTACCGATCAAACCACAACAGTATCACAGCTGCCATTCTGTTTCATTTTTTTACCAATTTGTCACAGGAGGCATTAAATATTACACAATCCACCAAGTGTATCGAAACCTTTGTTCTTGTCATCATTGCGGTCATTATTGTGCTACTCAATAGATCCATGTTCTTCGATACACCCAATAGAAATTCACAGGTAATCAAATGACTACTCCAGCTTCTCCACAAAACCCCATGTCCCGAGTTTTATCCTTGCGTGATTTCCGCCTGTTGTTCGCCGGCGCGGCAACTTCCCTTCTGGGCGACCAGTTCACGCTGATCGCCACCCCCTGGCTGATCTTGCAGCTGACCAATGACCCCATGGCTCTGGGCATCGTACTCGCTCTGGAAGGTATTCCCCGCGCCTTGTTCATGCTGGTGGGAGGTGTTATTACAGACCATTTCTCTCCTCGGATTGTCATGCTTACAGCCAGCATCATCCGGTTTTTCCTGACTGCCATCATGGCGACTCTGGTTTTCCTTGGTGTGGCACAGGTCTGGATGATCTATCTGTTCGGACTCGCGTTCGGTATTGTGGCCGGGTTTGCCATTCCCGCCGAGAACAGTATCGTTCCCATGCTTGTCAGGGAGGATGACCTGCAAGCCGGTAATTCGATCATCATGGGTGTGACTCAGCTCGCCGGGTTTGTCGGACCCACAATCGCCGGCATTCTGATTGGTGGATTTGCCAACTCCAATATGGGTGTGGTCCTGGCTTTCTCGGTCGATGCCTTCACTTTTGTTGTTTCTGCCATCACTCTCTGGGCTATGAATCTGGAGAATCCCGCGCACAGAAAGACTGATACCAGTATGGAAGAAACCATCTGGACGTCCATCCTTGCCGGGGTCAAATATCTGTGGGCGGATAGTCCAATGCGAATGATGTTCATTGTGCTGATGTCGGTCAACTTTCTGCTGATGGGCCCGTTGATGGTCGGTATCCCCGTGCTGGCTGATACCCGGCTACCGGAAGGCGCCACGGCATTTGGCCTTTTGATGTCAGCCTTTGCCGGTGGGAACCTGATTGGATACCTGCTGGCCGGCTCGCTTCACCGCCCCGTGGCGGGTACCATGAAAGCCATTGTGATCATCGTCGTCGGGTCCTTCGGATTGATCATCGGCGCGTTAGGTTTCATCCTGTATACCTGGGTGGATTTCGCCCTGCTTGCGATTCTGGGTTTTGGGAACGGCTACATTGCCATCCTACTTTTCACGTGGATCCAGACCCGCACTCCAAAGGATATGCTCGGCCGGATGATGAGCTTGATCACATTTTCAAGTTCCGGTCTGGTCCCTGTATCCCAGGCACTGGCAGGAGTGATATCAAAATGGGACCTGACCTTGTTATTCGTGCTTTCAGGAACCCTTGTGTTGCTGGTCACAGCCTGGATGTCTTTCCATCCTGACCTGAACGCGTTCAGCGCGGGGCTGGTTGATAACACTGCAAAGGCGTAATATCCCTAAAAATGGTATTCCAGGAAAGACCGGTTCTTTACCGGTCTTTTTATTCCCCTGATCTTGAAATCCAACGCGAAACGGAACGATTGAAAAGGAAGAGTATGCCAAAGATAAGGAACGGGGGAATGACAAACAGGAATCCTCCCAGCAGTATTGCCCGGTTCCAACTGGAAATCTCAACATGAGTTTGTCCATTATCTTTCAGGAAGATTTTTATTGTGTTTAACAAATCCTCAGCGGTGTTTTCATTCAGAAAATCCTGCCCGACATGGATAGTTCCGGACTTTCCAATAATGTCAACCGTGTTCTGATAACAGCGATAATCGAGGGTCTGGCTGTTGGTCTGGCAGGAGGTCTCCCTCTGCACGTTTTCAATATGTTGGGCAATTTCCGCTTTGTTTATCGCAACGTTGTTCAGAAAATATACCCGCCCTGAACAAACCACCGATCCGTTTTCCAGCCTGTCGCATATCAACCGGTGGGTGCGTCCGAAATAGAGGATCAAACATATGGCGATGATCAAAAGAAACACGCCCAGAATCGACTGTCCAATGAAGGTACGATCGCGTGAAATGTCATTTCTGTCGACTATCGTCAGTGTTTCTCTGTTCATTTCAATTCCCGAAGATATTATACGATCTCACACATCGGAATATAAAAATGGCCGGAGGTTGCTCCGGCCATCGATACGGCTTGGAAAAATATGGCTTTTAACTACCCGTTCTTGTTCTTGTTATAGACATCAAAGAACACGGCAAACAAAAGCACCAGACCTTTGATCACCTGCTGCCAGTCAATGTTGATGCCCATGATGGACATACCATTGTTCAAGACACCCATGATGAAGGCGCCGATGATGGCTCCAACCACGGTACCGATACCACCGCTGGCCGAGGCGCCACCGATATAACAGGCCGCGATCACGTCAAGCTCCATACCGTCGCCGGCTTTGGGTGTGGCAGAATTCAACCGCGCCGCGTAAACCATACCGGCGATGGCTGAAAGAACACCCATATTCACGAAAACCGAGAACAGAAGTCTGGGAGTGTTAACACCGGAAAGGCGGGCAGCTTTCTCATTGCCGCCCATGGCATAGATGCGGCGGCCAAGGACTGTCTGGTCTGTAACAAATGTGTAGATGATGATCAGAAGAAGCATCAACATAAACAATTTGGTAATACCTTTATTGAAACAAAAAACCAACAAAAAACAAAAATTGGGGCCGTAAACAAAAAATTTTTTGA
>CAYRHB010000022.1:440-4513 GCA_964424035.1 uncultured Leptolinea sp. | reverse complement strand
CCATCAGCCAGCACAATCCCATAATGGCTGCCGTAACCACAACATTCTTGGCAACAAATAATGGCATGGGTGCCACTTCAAATTCATATTTCAAGTTGTTCTTGCGGTTGCGAATATCCAGATAGATCAGGATGATTGAACCGATCGCTCCCAGTACCACACTGGTGACATGAAATCCTTCAAAGTTGAACACATCCGGAATAAATCCGGATGCCAGTTGCTGAAATTCAGTGGGGAAAGGTCCAACAGATTTCCCATTCAACAATGCCAGAGTCAACCCGCGGAAGATCAACATACCAGCCAGAGTAACAATGAAAGGCGGGATCTTCTGATATGCCACCCAGTATCCCTGCATGGCTCCGATCAAGGCGCCCACGAAAAGGGAAATCAGCATGGTAAGGTAAACATTGACATTGTATTGAACCAACAGGACTGCCGCGACAGCTCCCACAAAACCAGCCACACGTCCTACAGACAGGTCGATCCAGCCGGTAATGATGATCAACAGCATACCGATAGCCATAATGATGATGTAGCTGTTTTGCAGCAACAGATTGGTCAGGTTCACCGGTTTGAACAACGTGCCTTCGGTCAAAATCTGGAAGAACGCCATAATGACGACCAGGGCAATCAGCATGCCGTATGAGCGAATATTGTTCTTAAACATATCCTTTAAGGTATTCATTTAACCATCACCTCTTGATCTGACATGATGCATTTCATGATTTTTTCCTGCGTCGCCTCTCGGGCGTTCATTTCTCCAACAATTTTCCCTTCGTTCATGATGTAGATCCGGTCACAAACCCCCAGGATCTCCGGCAATTCTGAAGAGATCAGAATAACAGCTTTGCCTTCACCCGCCAGTTGATTGATGATGGTGTAGATCTCATACTTCGCTCCGACATCAATGCCCCGTGTTGGTTCATCCAGGAAGAGTATCTCTGGATTGGCAAACAACCATTTACTTAAAACAACTTTCTGCTGATTTCCGCCGGACAAATTCAATGTTTTTTGTTGGATGCTGGAACATTTGATATTCAGCTTGCCGCGGAAATCCATGGTTTCCCGCAATTCGCTCCGATTATAGATCACCGCGCCATCCGCCACATCTTCCAGATTGGCCAGCGTAATATTATTCTTGATATCCTGGATCAACACCAGACCATATGTCTTCCGGTCTTCTGTTGCATAGGTAACCCCATTCTTGATGGCCTTGGTGATGCTTGAAATATCAATTTCCTTTCCATCCTTCCTGGCTTTTCCCGTGATATGGCGTCCATATGCGCGGCCAAAGATGCTCATGGCCAGTTCGGTCCGTCCGGAACCCATCAGCCCATACAGGCCAATAACTTCTCCCCGATGGACGGTGAAATTGACATTGTTTACCACTTTTCGGTCATCATGGATCGGATGGTAGACGTTCCAATCAGAGACTTCAAAGATCTTATCGCCAATTTTCGGTTCCCGGGGGGGGAACCGATGCGTGAGATCACGGCCTACCATACCGCGGATGATGCGGTCTTCTGTAATTTGGTCCTTACGGGCATCAAGGGTTTCAATGGTGGCACCATCACGCAAAATGGTGATGACATCAGCCACTTTAGAAACCTCTCCGATCTTATGTGAAATCAAGATCGATGTAATTCCCTGCTTTTTTAATTCAAGAAGCAATTGAAGGAGTGCCTCGCTGTCATTTTCGTTCAGACTGGCTGTAGGCTCATCCAGAATTAGCAATTTAACTTTTTTGGATAGTGCTTTGGCAATTTCCACCAGTTGTTGCTTGCCAACACCAATATTCGTAACAAGTGTTTCAGGTGATTCTTTTAATCCGACTTTTTTAAGTAATTCCCTGGTGCGTAAAAATGATTCGCGCCAGTTGATCACACCATTATTTTCACATTCATTCCCCAGGAAAATATTCTCTGCAATGGATAAAAAGGGGATCAGCGCAAGTTCCTGATGAATGATAACAATGCCGACATCTTCGCTGTGCTTGATATCACTGAAACGGCACTCTTTGCCTTCAAAGATAATTTCACCCGTATAATCGCCATGAGGAATAACACCGCTCAGAACTTTCATCAACGTTGATTTCCCAGCCCCGTTCTCACCAACCAGGGCATGGATCCCGCCTCGTTCAACGCTGAAATTTACATTGTCCAGAGCCTTTACGCCGGGGTATGTCTTTGTGATATTCCGCATTTCCAAAATGACGTCAGACATTTTGACCCATCCTTAAATCATTCGTAAAGATTTCTGAAAAACAAAAAAATTACCGTGAGGCATTTCAAACAACTATACAACAAAATGCATTTTGAAAAAAGCGAGTGGAGGGTTTGACCCCTCCACTCGGCAAGGAAAAGGATTACTTGAGATCTTCAGCTTTCAGGTAGCCGCTGTCAATCAATTCTTTTTCGTAGTTCTTGATATCGATGCTGATGGGAATAAGCAGGTAAGAAGGAACGATCTTGACATCGTTGTCGGCGGTTTTGGTGTCATTGATCTCAACTTCTTCACCCTTGAGGGCGGCATCGACCATCTTGGCTGTCTGTTTGGCCAGTTCGCGGGTATCTTTGAAGACTGTGTAAGCCTGTTCGCCGGCGATCATGGCTTTGATGGAAGCAACTTCGGCATCCTGACCGGTAACCACAGGCCACGGCTGGTCTTTTGTGCCGTATCCAACACCCTTCAGGGAGGAGATGATACCGCGGGAGAGGCCATCGTACGGAGACAGAACAGCGTCAACGCGTTTGTCGGTGTAATTGGCACTCAACAGGTTGTCCATGCGAGCCTGGGCAACAGCACCGTCCCAGCGAAGGGTGGAGACTTTGTCCATACCCATCTGGCCGGAGACAACAACCAGTTTGCCTTTGTCGATGTAGGGCTGCAGTACTGACATGGCGCCGTCATAGAAGTAGAAGGCATTGGTGTCATCGGGGGAGCCGCCGAACAGTTCGATGTTGAAGGGGCCTTTACCATCTTCCAAACCAAGGGCTTCGATGATCTGGGAGCCCTGGATGACGCCGACACCGAAGTTGTCGAAGGTTGCGTAGTAATCAACATCCTTGGTTTTGGTGATCAGGCGGTCATAGGCCATAACCAGGACACCATTCTCTTTGGCTTTCGCCAGAACATCTGAGAGGGTGCTGCCATCAATGGCGGCAATGATCAGGACTTTGGCACCTTTGGTAACCATGTTTTCGATCTGGGCGACCTGATTGGGGATGTCATCTTCAGCGAACTGCAGGTCAGTTTTGTAACCCATTGCTTCGAAAGCTTTGACCATGCTCTCACCATCAGAAATCCAGCGTTCGGATGATTTGGTGGGCATGGAAATGCCGACCAACATGCCCTTGGTGTCAACTGCCGCAGGTGCGGGGGCAAAGTTGGCGGCGCTGGTGAATACAGAAACCAGCATGAGAACGGTGATCAAAAGCATTGATGTTTTCTTCATTACTCTTTCTCCTTTACAATTTTCCTTCGTTTTTGGAAACTGGCCTTCCGTAGCCAGAAACCTTACCTGATCAGATTCCCCGCGCGAGGGAATAGTACAAATGGTTGAAACGCAGTTCTTTTTTGAACTCCATCAGATCGGTTTTATCGTCGATCATCAGGCATTCAATATCAGCCCTCTCGGCAAAATTTTGCAACATTTCACTGGACACAACCTGGCTGAAACCGGTGTGATGCGCGCCACCCGCGTAGATCCAGGCGGCCGCCGCGACTTTCAGGTTGGGCTTTGGAACCCACAAAGCCTGAGCCACAGGAAGGTTCGGCATGGGTTTTTCGATCGGTACCACATCCACTTCGTTGACGATGAGCCGGAATCGATTCCCCATATCGATCAAACTGGCATTCAATGCCGGTCCGGTCTTTGTGTTAAATAACAGGCGTGCCGGATCAGCTTTGCCGCCGATCGAAAGCGGGAATACCTGTAATGACGGTCGGTCACTGGCAATGGAAGGGCAGACTTCCAGCATATGGGCACCCAGAACGCAGGCGGTGCCTTTTTGCGGCATATGGTAGGTGTAATCTTCCATAAAACTCACCCCGCCGGGCAGACCACTGCTCAT
>CAYRHB010000022.1:0-430 GCA_964424035.1 uncultured Leptolinea sp. | reverse complement strand
TAGGTGTAATCTTCCATGAACGACGTTCCACCGTTTTCGAGCCCGGCGCCCATGACTTTCATAGTCCGAACCAGGGCAGATGTTTTCCAGTCACCCTCTGCGCCAAAACCATAACCATCATTCATCAAACGCTGGCAGGCAAGGCCGGGAAGCTGATTTATCCCGTGAAGGTCTTCAAATGTGGTGGTAAAAGCCTTGAAATTTCCAGCCTCAAGGAAAGCCCGCATACCGATCTCAAGGCGGGCGGCTTCCCTCAGGGTTGTGAAAGTTTTTGTTTTAAGGACTTCCCTGGACACCTGGTATTCTTCACCATAGCGGGTGACAAGATAATCCACTTCACTTTCTGACAACAGTTCGACGAACTTAAACAGATCGCCTACCCCAACACCATAGACTGAAAAACACAGAACGATCATCGCGCCAACTTTAT
>CAYRHB010000021.1:0-35222 GCA_964424035.1 uncultured Leptolinea sp. | reverse complement strand
TCGATGCGCAGCGGAACACCCCGCAGCTCCCAATCGTTGAATTTAAAACCGGGAGTGACCTCGTCGCGGTCATCGATCTTCAACCGGAAAGCCGAGAGTTCCCCTTTCAGTTTTTCAACAACCGGCATCACGGCTGCCCGTTCCGCATCATTTTTATAGATGGGTACAATGACCACCTGGTATGGAGCCAGTCTTGGAGGAAGGACCAGCCCCTGATCGTCACCATGTGCCATAATGATGGCACCGACAAAACGGGTCGATAATCCCCATGATGTTGTCCAAACATGCTGAAGGGTATTGTTCAGGTCAAGATACTGGATATTAAATGCTTTGGCAAAGTTTTGCCCCAGGAAATGTGATGTCCCGGCCTGCAGGGCACGGGTATCACCCATCATTGCTTCGATACTGTAGGTTTCTTTCGCACCGGCAAAACGTTCAGTAGCACTCTTCCGGCCTTTGATCACTGGAACAGCGGCTTCGTTTTCCGCGAAATCGGCGTAGACATCCAGCATGCGTAATGTTTCTTCCTCCGCTTCCTTCTGGGAGGAATGGGCCGTGTGACCTTCCTGCCAGTAGAATTCCAACGTCCTCAGGAACAGACGGGTCCGCATCTCCCAGCGGACAACATTCGCCCACTGGTTGATCAACACCGGCAGGTCACGGTGAGATTTGATCCACTTCGCATACATATAGCCAATGACCGTCTCAGACGTGGGTCGAATGACCAGGGGTTCTTCCAATTCCTGACCGCCGCCCACAGTCACAATGGCCAGTTCTGGCGCGAACCCTTCCACATGTTCTTTTTCTTTTTCCAGGAAGGATTTGGGAATCAACAATGGGAACGCCGCATTTACGTGGCCGGTCTCTTTGAAACGCCTGTCGAGGGCAGCCTGCATGTTTTCCCAGAGCGCCCAGCCATATGGCCTCACAACCATGCAACCACGTACCGGCGCGTAATCGGCCATTTCAGCCCGTTGGATGAGGGTATTGTACCATTCAGAATAATTTTCACTGCGGGTTGGTAATTTATCTTCAGCCATTTGTATTAATTCCAGTTATCAGGGATATGCGCTCTTCAACAATTCAAGCGCGGATTGATTATCAGAAGCAAACATGAGCAACTCACGATCTGGAGATGCTATATATTCATTCTGTGCCGCAAAGAGGCAATTGAATGTGTCCTCCCAACCATTTCCGACCAGGATCATCGGTTTCCGTGGTATGGCACGGATAAGCAATTGATTCCAGAGTATGGAAACCTCAGCCAGTGTGCCCACACCGCCCGGCAGGGCAATAGCGCCGTCACACCGGTTTACCAGGTTCATGATCCGTTCAGAAAGAGTGATGAACCGCCACTCCTCCTTGATCCACGGGTTGGGTTTGATGGGTCTGAACGCCTCAATTTCATCACAGGTCACACCAATAACGTGTCCGCCGGCTTCAGCAGCCCCTTTTGAAACGGCTTCCATTATTCCTACGTATCCACCGGTCATAACCATATGACCTGCGTTTGCCAGATCAGCTCCCAGCAAAACAGCCTGTTCGTAATCCGGTTCCCCGGGATGGGTTTTGGCCCCACCAAACACGGCAACCTTCATGATGTTCCCTCACCCTTCCAGGAGGATGAATCCATATCCCAGGTCCGCTGGTAATTCTTTGAAAGTTTTTTCATAATGGCATTCTCAAGGTCGATATCATTCAATCTTGCGAGCTGGAGCAGATACAGGGCAACATCAGCCAGTTCACCGGATAGTTCTTCCTGGTCTTTCGTCTCTTCGTTCCATTGGAAATGCTCCAAAATTTCCGCCGCCTCCAGAGAGAGGGAGATGGCAATGTTCCGGGGAGTTTGCTTCCGAAGACTGTTGGCTTCATACCAACCTTTGGATCGCACAAAATCATCCATAGCTTGAGATAGTTCGGCTATGTCCATAATGCCCTCCACCTTGGTGTGAATTGGCTTATTATACACGTTTCAAACCGGACGTCTGTTTCCGGATACTCAGAACTAACTCCCGTTTTCGAGCAACCGGTCAAGATATCGTTCCGCCACTTCCAGGATAACAATTTCCGGTTCTTCTTCCAAAATGAGATCGGGATTGCAGGCAAAATCTGAAACATACACGACACGGCTGAAATGTTCGGAGGCAAATGGCTGCAATCCGTTGAAAAAGGAATCACGGAAAATGATCGCTTTTGGAAGCGCCGGATCCGGCATTACTGTGATCATCTGTCCTGCCGGTGGATTCTTTAGCCCCCGGGACGGTTTATCAAAGCGGGCATGCAATGCCGTAAATGTTTCGGTCACTTCGCCTTTCAAATGGATAAGCCCTACCAGGTCACCTGACCCGGTCTCTGGAACCTGATCAAAATCTTCCAGTGGGTGGGGAACAAGAACGGGAAAATCCGGCTGCAGGGCGGTAAGGATGGCATCATAGGCTGCCCTTGCCCCCACGGGATTCCAATGCGTATCCGTCTTGAAATACACCGGTGCGCTTTGCTTTTCATCCAGCATAACTCCCCTGAGGTCCAAAAAATGTACACCGGTCCCAGAAAGGCCTGCTGTGATCTGGTCAGCCCAGGTTGGGTTATCTGTTCGAGTTATTCCTGACGGCAGAAATTCAGGATAGACCGTCTCCTTATTGGGGGCGATTATGAACAGGAAGGTTATCCCTTTTTGATCCAGTTCCTTATGGATGGCTTCCAGATTACCGGAAATCTGATTTACTTCTTGATCAGATAACGGTTTCACACGCTGGTAATAATCAAGATTACCCTCATCTGTATAAAACATCCATCCATTCGAGCCAAGTAGAACCTGGGGGAACACCTTCTCTTTCAATATGAAATATCGTGCCCAGTAATCCAGATGGATAAGATCATCCCGGAAAAAGAAATTTCCATTGAAACTGTTACCGTAATTCAGGGTGAAATCCACAAGGCTGGCAAAACCGGATGGCTGTCCTTTAAGCATATCCACCGGATCAGCCCACCGGGTTAGCAATCCAATCCCTCCCAGAAGGATCATTGCACTGATCAGTATTACAGATGAAACTCGATTGGGTGTCCGGTTGGCTTTATCCATCAGAAATTTCCATAAATATACGGTTGGAAAGTGGAGCTTGCAATCACAACCAGGCATGCAGCCAGGAGGACGAAACTAAAAATTGTGCGTCCCCATGTCCGGCCATTCCCATTGACCTTTTTCACCCGTGCTGCAAGCCAATCAAAAACCGGCTGTGAAAAGAGCACAGCCAACCCGAGTGTGATCCACAGGCTGGCAGTCATTGGTGGAAGGACAGAAAAAGGTGTTGGTACAATTCCAGGGTTGATACCAACAAGGTTCTTTAAAAATGCCAGGGCAAATGTCGGGCTGTTGGACCGGAAAAAGACCCACGCCAGCATGACAACCAGAAGAGTATAGGTTTGCCGAATTAAAGCAGGTATTCGTTGAAGAACCTTCCCAGCCGGGGAATTCTCAAAGCATATAGCCAGTCCATGCAGAATACCCCAGATGAGGAAATTCACCGTAACACCATGCCAGAGACCGGTCAGGAAAAAGACGATCAGGATATTTACTTGGGTATTCAACCATTTGGAACCGGCCGCCCGTTTACGTTCCAATGGAAAGAAAATCACTTCCCGGAACCATCCGGAGAGGGTCATGTGCCATCGACGCCAGAATTCAGTGATACTTTTGGCTGAATATGGATGGTTGAAATTTTCCGGGAATTTAAACCCGAAGATCAACCCTAAACCAATTGCCATATCTGAATAACCGGAGAAATCAAAATAGATCTGCAACGTATAACAGGTGAGTACCAGCCAGGCATCGGGTGTGGAGAGATTTGGCAAAATCTGATCAAAAACTCCACGGTCTACCACCAGGCTTAATCGGTCAGCGATAAAGGTCTTCTTGGCCAACCCGATGATGAAGCGGTTCACTCCCTCACCGGCCTGTTCGATATTGAACGCACGAGTTCCCAATTGCCAGAAGATGTCACGGTACCGGACAATCGGGCCGGCAACTACTTTTGGGAAAGCGGACATATACTCTGTAAATCTGAAAAGGCTGCTTTCTGCCGGTGTGCGGCCTGCGGAAATATCCAGCAGGTAGGCTACTGCCTGAAAACTATAGAAAGATATCCCAACCGGAAGGGAAATACTTTTCAGAAGATATGGTTCCAACCGGGCAAGCATGGTTTCCGGATGGGCAATGTTGAATCCCATGATCCAGGCCGGGCCGTATGCCACCAGAAACTTGAATCCCAGCATGAGGAGGATGTTAAACATTATCCCTGAAAGAAGCAGGGGTCTGCAGGGCAAACCGCCATCCCGCCGCTTCTGCAAGGCCTTCCCCACAACGAAATTCACTCCAATGGACAATAGCAGCACCGGAAACAGCAATGGTCCGGCCCACAAACAGAAAGCCAGACTGGCCGTCGTAAAAACAACAGATCGCCATCTATCACCTGCCAACCGGTAGGCAGCCAGGGTAAAAGGCAAAAAAGCAAAAAGAAACAGGGGAGAACTAAAATTCATTCAGCAGCCGGCAATGTTGGCATGGTTGGTCCTGCAATACCCAAGTGTTCGGATAGTGCGGCCTGCAAGGCTGTGCGGTCATCCCACGGGTATTCCTTCGTGCCGAAGCACATGGATTGTTCGTGCCCCTTGCCGCAGCAGATCACAAGATCACCCGGTCTGGCAATGCTGACAGCCTGCCGGATCGCTTCCCGTCTATCCGGAATACGCAGGAATGTCTCCCCTTCATGTCCACCGGCATTCTCCGCAGCCGAAGCCATATCAACCAGAATGTCAGCGAGAGATTCTGTCCTTGGGTCTTCCGCCGTCAGAATGGCGATATCGGCATACTTTTGCGACACCTCGGCCATCAAACGTCGTTTTTGCCGATCACGCAAACCGGCAGATCCGAAGACGGTAATTACCCGTCCCTGGGTCATCTGGCGGGATGTTTCCAGTGCCCGTAGCAGCGCATTGGGGGTGTGAGCGAAATCAACGATGGCGATAAAATCCTGCCCCAAATTGATCGGCTCCATTCGTCCGGGAATGGTCCGCACCGCCGCAATCCCTTCGGCAGCTACGGCAGGATCTATTCCCACGCCATCTACAGTTGCCGCAAATGCGGCAAGACAATTGGAAACATTATAAGTTCCCGCAAGATGGCAAAGGACCGGTTGCCGGTATTGCTCCGTGCATATATCAAACTCCAACCCGCCCGGAGTGTAGTGAATATTCTCCGCCCGAAAATCAGCCGGCTCCAGCATACTATACGTCCGCTGGTTTCCACCCGAAACACTATGCAGGAAATCATATGAGCTATCATCCCGATTCAGCACAGCCAATCGTGGATTCCCGTGTGTTTTTACAGCCGTATCATCCAGAGTACGGAATAACATGCTTTTAGCATGCCGGTAGCTCTCATACGTTTTATGAAAATCAAGGTGTTCATGAGTGATATTGGTGACGACCGCAATATCAAATTCACATCCGGTCACCCTGTGTAAAGCCAAACCATGCGATGTTGATTCGAGCACTACATGGGTCATTCCGGCTGAGACCATCCTAGACAGGTATCGCTGTACATCCGGTGCCTCTGGAGTCGTCACGTGCAATCCGGTATCCAGCACTTCATCGCCAATCACTGCGTTTACAGTTGAAATGATCCCCGCGTGTTGCCTGGCATGCAGAAGAATTTGAAAAATCAAGTTGGAAGTTGTTGTCTTTCCATCGGTTCCAGTGACCCCGATGACCGTCAAATTTCGTGCCGGGAAACCGTAGAACGCAGCTGATATGTAACCAAGCATCTCCCGCGAATTTCCACTCAGAATATATGGCACCGGCAGGTTTTCAATGGCTTTTTCTCCAACCGCACCGGCGGCACCGCGTTCCACCGCCTGGGTGATGTAATTGTGTCCATCCGAGTTTTCGCCGACCAACGCGAAGAAGATATTTCCCGGCTGTACCTGGCGTGAATCCATTGCCAGTCCGGTGATTTTTGCATTGTTCCATTCACCCTGCAAACTCCAATGACAGGGAACATCGGATAGTAATTGTTGGAAATACTGTAACAAGAATCCAGTCATGGGCTTTCGAATATTCTACCTTGAAATCAGGCTGCGTTCAAAGCTAGAAGTCTCAGACGGAACAAAGAAAAAGGAGCGGGTTTATCCGCTCCTCGTATCTATTCGTTGAATTGGGCCTAATTCAGGCTCTGACGCAGGTTCTGCAATTGGCCTGAAACAGAACCATCAAGCACCCGATCACCCACCTTGATGATCAGACCACCAAGGATGGAGGGATCGACTTTGAAACTGACAGCCGCGCTACCGCCAAGGGTGCTCAGCACATCTTTCTTTACAGTTTCCTGCTCGGCTGAGGTTAACGGAAGGGCACTGGTAACTTCTGCGCCGGCACCTTTTACCCCGACTGCCTTTTCAAGCACAATGACTTTACCGGATTTGACACCACTAAAGAATTCATCCAGGAGTGCGTGCTGGCGTTTTTCGTCCAGGGTTTCACCGATGAGCTTTTGGGTGGAAGCGATCGCCAGGGCTGCCACCTGTCCACGGATATCACCAAGGATTCGATTTCGTTCCTGTTCCAATTCAGCGGTGGAAGCTTCACGGGCTTTCGCTGCTTCGGCTTCGACCCCGGCTCGAATTTCACGTCCAGCTGCATCCGCCTGTTCAGTAGCTGCCCGGATGATATCAGCTGCCTGTGCTCTGGCATCCGAAAGGATCTTTTCGGCTTCCTTTTCCGCATTCGCACGGGCTTCTGAAGCAACCTGCGCATCTTCCAGTCCTTGAGCGATCGTCTTTCGGCGTTTTTCCAGCATCGCCAACATCGGACCGTACGCCCACTTTTTCAGCGTGACGAGTACGATGGCGAACATCAAAATTTGAATAAGCAAATAACCGAGATTAAGTCCTAATGCTTCCAATTTGGTTCTCCTTTCTTACGCAAGCTCTTAGAGAACAAAGAGCATCAGGAAAGCGATCACAAGACAGTAAATGGCGATAGCTTCCGAGAAGGCAATACCAAGGATCATGTTTGTCATCAGGCTGCCTGACATATCTGGGTTGCGGGCCATCCCGCCCAACGCGCCATGCACACTTAACCCGATACCTATACCACCACCCAGGGCGCCGATCATGGACAAACCCGCTCCAATGAATTTTGCCGCTTGTACGATATTACCGTCCATTTTGACTCCTTATGACAATCTCGCGAAATATTTTAGAAATTATGCATGTTCTTCTGAATGTTCGTCATGGCCCTGGGTTGCCTGAGCCATGAAGACCATGGTAAGCATGCCAAACACATACGCCTGGATCAATCCAATGAATACCTCAAACATCACAATGAACGCCGGGATGAACCAGGGAATCATTGAACTGATCAAAAACAGCAGTACCGCTCCGGCAAAGATGTTTCCGAACAACCGGAATGTAAACGAGAGGATCTTGGAAAACTCAGAGATCAATTCCAACAGCCCGACAAGAAAGTCCATCGCCCCAAAGAATGGTTTGGTGAACATGGTTCGGACATTGAAGAATTTATACAGGTAAGCTGGACCCTGCGCCCGGAAACCGATCACCTGGGTCATGAAGATCGAAATCAGTGCCAATGCAGCAGTAAAATTCAGGTCGGTTGCGGCTGCGCGGACATAGGGAGTGATCATAAAACCACCCTCATGCACAGCTTCTCCGGTCCCCTTAACGATCGCGGCAATAGCACCGGGTATGATGGTCAGCAGCGGATAGCCATGCGCTGACTCTTCAATCACACCAATGCTATCCACGCCCGGGATAAGTTCCATCCAGTTGGCGATTAGCACGACCAGAATGATGGTCATGAAATAGGGAAATATGGTGCCGGCCCACTTTCCTGCCGTTGATTGTGTTGAACTGTACAGGTAGTCGACCAATGCTTCAATCGCCCCGGTAATTCCCCTGGGGACCATATCGCCTTTTTCGTAGTCTTTCTTGATCTTCCAACCCAACAAAAGCACAATGATATACGCCAGAATAACGGCCACCATGGTATTCGTCAGATAGAAAGACCCAATCACCGGAAGGGTGAAAAGTGGCTCATGGGTAATATTTTCAGGTGCCACCTGAATATGGGGTTGGATTGGAGGGAAATAATACGCGGCTGGAATGGTAAGAAGAATAAGTCCCAGAACGATCCAGCGGTTGACGCCCCAGCGCCATTTACTCTTTGTGGTTTCCAAATTCCTGTTCCTCCTGCGCCGCCTGGTTCTTGATTTTTTTAATCGCGGCTCGTGAGACAAATAGCATTACACCCAGGGAAACTGGAATACTCCCAATGAGAAGTCCGAGAGTAAACCAGGGTTTGCTGTCCAACCGGTTATCCAGATACATGCCACCCAGCAAGGCGACCAGGATAATTACGACTGTAAGACAGCCCACCTGACCAACCAACGCAGTCATTGCCAGATTGAATATCTTTTGTTTTTGGTCATTTCCGTTGGGGGTTGGTCCGGTCATGTGAAGAAGATTATATCATCTACGAGAAATGAGCGTCAATAAAGGATCAAAGAGGTTGCCGCGGTGGACGCCCAACCAAACCACGGCGAAAGGATCACACCCATTGCCAGTATTCCAATCAGACATAGCCCGAAGGCCACAGTCCATATAGGATTCTTGATCTTCAATGGTGAATTGTCCCAGGGCTTATCCAGATAGGCTACTTTCAGGACTTTAAGATAATAATAGAGGCTCAAAACCGAATTGAGAACAGCGATGATCACCAGCCATTCCAGGCCAGATTGAATACCGGCTGAAAACACAAGCAACTTTCCCATAAAACCGGCGAATGGTGGAATTCCCCCCAAAGACAGCAGGCTGAGTAAAAGGGCAAATCCGAGGAAGGGTGATCTTTGGCTCAAGCCGGTCAGGGCGGAAATATCATCTGATCCAGTCAGGCGGGCTGACTGGTAGGCTATGGCAAAAGCAGTCAGATTGGTAGCCAGATATGCCAGCAGGTAGTAAACCACGCCGGTATATCCAAGCGGTGATAACGCCGTAACGCCAACCAGAATGTATCCTGCCTGTGCAATGGACGAATAGGCAAGGAAACGTTTGAAATTCTTTTGATTCAAAGCCAGCAGGTTTCCCACCAACATGCTGGCAACTGCCATGGCAGCCAGAAGATACATCGTGAATTGATCTGATAGCGGGAAAATGGATGTTACCAGTCGCAGCAAAATGGCAAAACCACCGGCTTTGGATACAGTGGATATGAATCCGGTAACCACCGTTGGTGCGCCTTCATAAACGTCGGGGGCCCAAAAATGGAACGGGAAGGCACTGATCTTAAACCCAATCCCGGCCAATACAAGCATCAACGCCCCTGCAACAGCCATTCCGGGGATGATTCCAGTCTGTAATGCCTGCCGAATTTCGTACAAATGGGTTGTTCCACTGAAACCATACAGGTACGTGAAACCGAACAACATGATAGCGGATGCCACTGCCCCGTATAACAAATATTTCAATCCTGATTCAACCGATCTGGGATCCCGATTTATGAAACCGGCCAGAATATAAAGGGGTATGGATGTGATCTCCATTGAAAGCAGAACCATAATCAGGTCAGCGGATGCTGCCAGCAAGGTCAATCCAAGAGTGGAAATGATCAACAGGAAATAGAACTCGCCGCTGGCGCCTAAAATTTCATCGTCCATGGCAAACATAACGGTCAACACCACTCCTGTTATAAACACCAGAGAAAATACTCCGGCTGTTGCATCCAACCGCAGCATATCTCCCCAGATCAGTTGCGGGCTATCCGGAATCAGGAATAACACGGATACACCCGCCACGATCAAGCCGATCACGGTTACCCAACCGGGAGCCGTGTTTCTCCGGTTCTTTGAACCCAATCCCATACCCAATACCAGGGCCGCGAGAAGCAACAAGAGGATCTGTGGTAATAGTTGCATGAAAAGCGCAGGCGCAGCCATCTAGTTTCCTCCCAGAAGCAGCAGGATATGGTCTACGCCGCTGTTGACCATGGGAACCATCAATGCGGGGATCAAGCCGATGGCGATCATAATAACGCTCAATAAGCCAATGGTGATCTTATCCAGCCGGCTTACATCTCCGGTTACGCCGGATAGACCTTCCGGAAGCTCGCCAAAAAAAACACGCCTGACAACCAGCAAAATATATCCTGCTGTTACGATAATACCCAGGACGGAGATAATGGCAACCAGGGGAGTGACTTGCCAGACACCCATAAAAA
The DNA here is from genome assembly GCA_964424035.1 of uncultured Leptolinea sp. Classification (GTDB taxonomy): domain Bacteria; phylum Chloroflexota; class Anaerolineae; order Anaerolineales; family Anaerolineaceae; genus Leptolinea. Next base: position 24,935 of record CAYRHB010000021.1, on the reverse strand, counting down.
TAGGAAATTCAGCAACAAACCCGGAGAAACCGGGCATACCCATCGAAACCAATCCAGCCACGATAAAGCCGAGTGCTGCCATAGGCATCACCCGCATCAGACCACCCAGCTTATTAATATCCCGTGTGTGGGTGCGGTCGTATACCATCCCGACAATGGAAAAGAAGAGGGCTGTCATGACACCATGCGAGAACATCTGTATTCCGGCGCCCATTAAACCTTCGCGGTTTAATGTGGCAAAACCGATCATTACCAGTCCCATGTGTGAAACGGAAGAGAAGCCGATGACATATTTGAAATCTGTTTGTACCAGGGCGATCAAAGCACCATAAACTACATTAACCGTTGCCAGGATTAGAATAAAGACTGCCCAGGTTCGCGCACCTTCCGGCAGCAGCATGATACCGGCCCGTAGAGCGGCAAAGGCGCCTACTTTCATTTCCACACCGGCCAGCAACATGGATACAGCAGTCGGAGCGGCTACATGACCATCCGGCGCCCAACTGTGGAACGGGAAGATACCACCCAACACAGCAAATCCGAAGAAAACAAACGGGAACCATAACCGTTGAAATTCAGCACCAAAACCGGCTTTTTCCAATATAAGCATATCGAAGGTATTGGCTCCTGAAGCGAATACCATCGCCAGCACTCCAACCAGCGCCACAACCGAGCCGAGGAACAGGTACAGTGTGAGTTTCATGGCGCCGTATTCCCGCGTCTTCGGGCTTCCCCAGATGAGGATCATCAGGTATTTTGGGAAAACCGCCAGTTCAAAGAAAAAGAACAGCATGAACAGGTCAAGCGAGCAAAAAACTCCAAACACACTCGCTGTCAGGAACATCAGGAAGCTGAAAAATTCACGGGGACGTTCTTCTATATTCCAGGAGATCGCCGCCCCACAGGTCACTACAACTCCAGCCAGAAGAACAAGTGGCAGGCTGATTCCGTCAACGCCGACATGGTAAGAGATCCCCAAAGCCGGCAGCCAGTTCAATTTTTGGACGAACTGATATCCGCCGGCTGCAATATCGTACCGGAAATACGTCCAACCCGAGAGAAGAAGTGTTACCCCGCTGCCGATCAATGCCAGCATTCGAGGGAGTTTTTTTGCAGATTCCGGCAGCAGCAATATGACGATGCCCGTCAGCAACGGCAACCCGATTATGATTGTGAGCACTGAAAGTTGCATCGTCCCTCGCTAGAATATGGCCATCGCCATTTTGTTGATCATTTCCAATATCCAGGCCGGCCAGATACCGGTTGCCAGCATCAACGCCATTAATGGAACAATTACCAGCATTTCGTCCAATCGTATATCCGTCAGTTTCCCGACCCATACCCTGTTCAACGGTCCATGCAGGACCATTTTCAGGGCTTTGAATATATAAGCGCCAGTGAAGAATAAACCGATCATGCTGATCGCAGTAGCCAATGGGAAAACAGCCCAGGCTCCCCGAACGACAAGGAACTCGGATACAAACCCGCCCATTCCCGGCAATCCCAACGATCCCATGGCAGTAAAAATCAATACACCGCCAAAGATGGGCAGAATGGCAAATAAACCACCGAATTCCTGCAGATCACGGGTATGGGCACGCTCATAAAGCATACCGACCAGGAAGAACATTCCGGCCGCAGAAAGTCCATGATTAAACATCTGCAAAACGGCGCCATTGACCGCAATTACCGAATGTGGCGTCCCGGATGCCCACGCCGCGGCAGCCAATCCCAGAACAACGAAACCCATATGATTTACAGAAGAATACGCCACCAGGCGTTTGAAATCATGCTGTCCGAAAGCTCCCAGCGCCCCAAATATGATCGAGGCTGCGGCAAGCATGGCCAGCCAACCGGCAAACTGATGCGATTCCTGCGGGAATAAGGGCAGTACCAAACGCAGGAAGCCATAACCACCAAGTTTTAACAACACACCGGCCAGGATCATTGATCCGGGTGTGGGCGCTTCCGTATGCGCGTCTGGAAGCCAGGTATGGAATGGCCATACCGGGACCTTAATGGCAAACGCAATAACAAAAGCCCAGAAGGTAATGGCTTTAATGGTTGAAGTATTCAAGCCCAGCAACGGAAGCGGCGTCAGATCAGGCCAGTTGGATGTGAGCTTCACCAGATCATAGGTACCTGCAACAACACCCATCATCTGAATAGCCAACAATAATCCGAGCGACCCGGCCATGGTGTACAGGATGAATTTCAATGAAGCATAATTACGCTTTTCCCCACCCCACTGGTTGATGATGAAATACATGGGGATCAGCCCGATCTCCCAGAACATAAAAAACAGCAACAGGTCCAATGTCAGGAAAACACCCAGCATGCCGGTCTCGAGGAATAGAAACAACATCAGGAAGCTCTTCGGGTGTTGTTTGATGGAGCTGGATGCCAGGATAGCCAATGGGGTCAACAGGGTTGTCAGCAACACCATTGGCAAAGACAGACCGTCAATACCCAGGTGGTATGCGGATCCAATAGCCGGATACCAGGGTGTGTTTTCTACAAATTGGAAACCCTGCATGGCAGGATCCAGGCGGAACCAGACAATGATGGTGAAGATCAACGGGATGAGTGATGCCAGGAAAGCGAATAACCGCAGCAAGCGGGGTTTGTTTGCCGGAAGCAGCAACATGACCAGGGCGGCAGCGGCCGGAAGGAACAGGATCAGCGAGAGAACATGGGCCAACATCCGGTTACCCTCTTCCCATCAGGTAAAACACGACCATACCCGAAATAATGATGATCCACACGGTATACAGCATATACTGCTGCACCCTTCCACTTTGGAAACGCCGCAGCCATTGTCCAAAATCGATCAGCCGGTTTCCCATGGCATCCCCGCCATCGCTGATAACTGGTTTGTCAAACCCATTTCGCAACAGATCGCCGAATGCCGGAGTCAGCGCGCCAATTCCGTGCAGAATGCCATCAATGGCTTTCCCATCCATCCATTTCGATGTGAATACTTCGGCGATCCAGACCGCTGGACGGATGCAAAGCGCGGAATACAGTTCATCCATGTAATACTTGTTCTTTAGCAGGGAATGTAACGGTCCCAGGACATTGGCCAGGGGGTCAGACTGACCGGCTTTGTATGAAGCATAAACACGCCAACCCAGAAATAGTCCACCGAGGGAAACAACCAGTGAGACAACCAAAGGGATGGCTGAATGGCTTTCTGTCATATGCACTTCGTGCGGTACCATCCCCGAGATGAACGAAAGGAACCATCCGGCTTCCGCCTTTCCAATCAGGGGGAATTCCGCGGGAATCCCGGACCAACCGGCTGCAACCGCAAAGATGGACAGCACGATGAGCGGGTATGTCATCACTTTACCGGCTTCATGCGCGTTTACTGCCGCATCACTGCGCGGTTCGCCCAGGAAGGTGAGCGTGATCAGGCGGCCGGTATAGAAAGCCGTGATCAATGCGGATACAGCAAGCATCGAAAAGATCAGCCAATGGCTGCCCGTAAACGCACCGGATAAAATTTCGTCTTTTGACCAGAATCCGGCTGTTACCAGCGGGAAACCTGCCAATGAAAGACCACCAAGCAGGAAGGTCCAGAAAGTGGCAGGCATTTTTTTGCGCAATCCACCCATATTGAGCATATCCTGCACATCAACGTGGTCTTCTTCAGACAAAGCACCTGCCTCCATACCATGAATGACAGACCCCGAACCCAGGAATAAAAGTGCTTTAAAGAATGCATGTGTTACCAGGTGGAAAACCGCACCAACAAATGACCCGATACCCAAAGCTGCCACCATAAATCCCAGTTGGGAAATGGTGGAATATGCCAGTACCCGCTTGATATCATTCTGGGCTATCGCAATTGTTGAAGCAAAAAAGGCCGTGATCGTTCCGATGGATGCCATGATGAGCATGGGCGTGGTCAGAGGATGCCCCGGCTGCCAACCGGCAGAGAGAAGTGGAAACGCCCTCGCCGCCAGATAGACGCCGGCAGAAACCATGGTGGCGGCATGGATCATCGCGGAGACAGGTGTTGGTCCCTCCATGGCATCCGGAAGCCAGATATGCAGGGGGAACTGCGCGGATTTGCCGACTGTTCCAATGAACAAAAGCAGACCGCTCAATCCAGCCAGTGACAGACCCAGAATACCGGTGGGTACGGTAGCCAGTCGTTCAACAACCATGGGATCAAAGATCACACTGTAACTCAATGAACCTGTCGATGTGTAAAGCGCAGCCAACCCGAGAAGCATAAAGACATCGCCCACCCGGGTGGTCAGGAACGCCTTCAATGCAGCATCCCGTGCCGACGGTCTGGCATACCAGAATCCGATGAGCAGGTAGGAACACAACCCCATGATCTCCCAGCCGATATACAGTGTGAGCAGGTTGTCACTGATAACCAGCACATACATGGCAAAGGCAAATAAACTGAGAAGGGCAAAGAAACGCGCGTACATCGGTTCAACCGACAGGATATGGATGACTTTTCCATCATCCGAGGTATCAAGCGCACCGTGAGGGGGCAGTCCGGCCTGATCGTGGACTCCCACTGGAGAGCCGTAATTCTGGTAACCGATACTGTAGATCATGATGCACAGGATCGTCCAGGCTACGAAGAATAATGTGACCACGCTCAACGGGTCCATTTGAACACCAATACGCAACCCATCCACACCAACCGGCAGCCAGTTGATTGTTGAAGTGAGCGGGAACATGGCGAGATTGCCTGCCTGAATCGAGCGCAGAATTACGTACATACTCCCCACGAAAGATAAACCCGCACCCAGCACAGCCAGGGTGTGGCTCATCCCGCGTGAGCGATTTACACCCAATACGATGAAGGCAAAAGCTATCAGGGGTGGCAGCGGCAGGAGCCAGATGAGGGATTCAGTCGACATGGTCTGGTTGTTCTATCCCTTCATCATGTCAAAATCATCCGCAACCACAGTCCGCTTGTTCCGGTACGCGGAAATAACCAATGCCAAACCTACCGCCGTCTCGGCAGCCGCAACAGCGAAGACCACGGCGATAAATACAAACCCGTCAATACGGGCAAAATACAGGTACCGCCAGAATGCCAGCAGGTTAATATTCACAGCATTCAACATGAGCTCAATCCCCATGAGGATGCTGATGGAATTTTTCCGCGCGACTGCGCCAAATAGGCCGATAAAGAAGAGTATCAACGAGAAAATCAGTATCCAGGAAAGAGGGATCATAAATTAGTCATCCTTCCTCTGGTCACGGGCAATGAATATTGCCCCCACAAGGGCGGCTGCCAGTAATACAGAAACCGCTTCAAAAGGTAGTGCGAAGCCCCGGGGATCGGTCAGTTGCATTCCCAGTGTGGCTATATCACCGCTGTCGGCTGGAAGATCAACCGGCAAGGTCTGGAAAGCACTCCAGGCAGAGACGACAAATACCACTCCAACCAGAAGCAGCGTCATAGCGATTGCTGCAAACACGGCTCCCCGGTTCATCTGGCTGTCATCCGGTTCCATGGCACGCTGGGTTAACATGACTGTGAAAATGATCAGGATGGAAATCGCGCCAATATAGACAATAACCTGGGTCATTGCGAAAAAACCACTCCCAAGCAGAGCGAAAATAACCGCCACTCCCATTAATGCCAGGATGAGCGCGAGTGCGGATTGCATCACACGCCGCAATGTGACAACCATCAAAGCGGATACAAGCGTTATCGCCGCAGCCACAATAAAAACCACCTGGGCGGCCGTCATGACAACACCTCATCGATCCTATCAGGCAGCACAGTTGATGCGGTTGGCACAACCAGCGGCCTCCGCTTTTTTTGAGCGTAATTTCGAAGAAAACGCAGGGTGACCAACAACAAAACCAGGTTTGCGGCCAGTAAACCGAGTATCCGTCCGGTCGTTGAACTTTGTACCAATGATTTATCCACGACGGCGGTGACTGCCAGAACAGCGAGAGAAAGCGGAGTCAACAATTTCCAGTTGATATCCATCACCTGATCAATCCGAAATCGGGGTAATCCCGCGCGCAAAGTCAGGATGGCAAAGAAAACCACCGTCGTCTTTAACAGGGTATACAGCAACCCCAACCACGGATACGTCTCCGCGCCCGGACCCTGCCATCCACCCAGAAACAATACCGCGAACAGAACAGAATTTGTGAAGGCGTGAAGGAATTCTGCCACATAGAACATGCCAAACTTCAACCCGGAATACTCAATATTGAAACCGGCAACCAGTTCTGAATCTGCTTCCACCAGGTCAAATGGCGCCCTCGCGTTTTCAGCTACCAGGGAAATAAAATAGACAAACCCTGCCAGTGGAGCATATAGAATGAACCACAGATCTTGTGATTGAACGATCGTATTTAGTCCCATGGAACCTGATAACATCACCGGGATCAGAAGCGCCAGAAGCATGGGTACTTCATACGAGATCATCTGTCCGATGGCACGGAAAGCCCCCAACAGGGCGTATTTATTATTCGATCCCCATCCGGCCAGGATAATGCCCAATTCACCGATGGTCCCGGCGGCGACAACGTACAACACGCCCATATCCAGGTTCACACCGAGGAAGTTGATCCCGAACGGCAGAACAGCATACACGAAAAGCACGCCCGCAACCGCCAGTACAGGAGCAAGGTTATAGGGGATGCGGTCAGCCCCATCGGGAGTGATAAATTCTTTTGTGAAGATCTTTATCATATCCGCAATCGTCTGGAAGATTCCGAAAGGTCCCACCCGGTTTGGTCCAAACCGGTCTTGAAACCGGCCAATCAGTTTTCGCTCCAGCCAGATGAGAAAAACAGTGAAAACCATGGCTCCGGTCGCCAGTGTGAATCCACCCAGGATATAGAGCAGGATGCGCGAGACTTCCGCCGGAAACCCCCATCCGACGAGCAAGCCATAAAGCCAGGCATCGATCAATCCAACAGGATCTGTCCAGAAGGTCACGCTCTACCCCCGTCAACCGGATGGATCAAACCCATTGCAGGGCTCCCCGTTTCCAGGCGTACAACAGCCCTCCCGCCAGGATTGCCAGAAAAATCACAGCCTCAATAATGGCAAATAGGGGCAATTGTTTGTAGGCAACAGCCCAGGGGTAAAGAAATACGGTTTCAACATCAAACACCAGGAAAACAAGCGCATAAATGTAGTACTGCACCTTGAATTGGACCCAGGCATTACCCACAGTTTCGATTCCACATTCATAGGTGGTGGATTTCAATGTATTCGGTTTTTTGGGAGACAAAAATCCCGCGATCAAGATCGCGGCTGTCGGCAGGAAAAGGGATATTAATATGAACAGGCCGATATAGATCCAATCGTTGACCATGGTCGAAGGTTATCTCTATTCTCTGAATGGATATATCCGGGATCTCTTAATTTATTCTAACATAAAACATCTTTTCTCAAAGATGGGCGTCTAAATCTATCCATTTTCTCCACATTGGATTTCCTGCATTATCTGTCGGGAAGGCTTACCGCCTCCCTCCAGTTCGCCCAAACCTGCCCAGATGTCGCAGAAATAATTATCCGCCGCCCCCGTCAATTCCAGTCCCCGACGGGTCAAATCAACCGCCTCATCCCACAAACCGGTATTGGCCAGCGCTTCGATCACCGGAACATATTCCGTTCCGTTCCTGGGTGCCAGACCCATGTTTTCTGCCTGCCTGTATTGATCCAGAACGTCGCTCCAGTTCCCCTCAGAACGGGCAAGTTCCGCCTTTTGGAAGAAGTAGCACCAGTTGTGTGGTAATTCTGCACCGAATGTTTCCTCAGGAAGCGATTGTGCGTTTGTTCCAGTGGAGATTCGATCCGCATGTGATATAGCCAGCAATTCCCGTTCATTATCTTCAAGGTTCGGGAAGTTCTTTTCCGCCGGTGTCATTACGCGCAGACATGATTCGCCGTATTTGTAATACACCGCCAATCCGTTGGATGTAGTGCCTTCGTATTTCAACTGGCGTAAATCGAAGTTTAGTGGAATATCCGGTAGATAATCGGGGATGGAACCTCCCCGGTCACTGATGGCACTGTAAAACCAGAATGGCAGATCCATCTGTGATCCTGGGATTTTGTAAATTGTGTTAATGCCGAAACCAGCCGAATACTCGGCTGATAGACCAAAGGGAACCTTGTTCCCCAGAATGGCAGTCCCGGCCTGCATATCGGGCACGCGCCATACCAACTGATTGTAGTAATCTTTTTGCGCATCCCAGTTCAGTCTGTATTTCGCTGTATTTTGAACCTGGAATGCGACACCCAATGCCAGGAATATGGATAGAAAGACAGCCCTTCGTACCGGTTTCTGGGAAAACCACCCGGCTAGACCGGTAATCAGGATTGCCACACCGAACATCAAGCCGAGCGAGAACCGGTCGGACCACATTCCGACAATGATCTGCCGGTTGGTGCTCCATACAGGCAGACCGCCCATGATCACGGCGGTAAATCCCAGCAGGATACTTTGCAATGGGAATTGCTGGTCTTTCGAATTGTCCTCTGTCCAACTGTTTGCCCGGGTTAGAAAAAAGACCACAACAGCCGCAGCCGCCAGACCCAAAAAGTAAGCGAACAGGGTTGTTGTATGGGTGAAATCTATTTCGGTTGGTTGAACCGGTTTTCCCCAGGCAAATAACAGGGCGTGAGATATATCCTGCGCAATATTCTGGAACAGATGCGGGATTCCCGAGCCCGGATTGATCAGGATTTCTTTTAATAACAGGGGGGTATTGGCTTCAGGATCGGTATCAATCTGTGGATAGTATACAAAACGGTAATAGACAAAAACACACAATACGAGAAAATACGGAATCCATCGGGTCAGAGCATCCTTAATCGCCTGTCTCCAGTGAACACCCAACCTGAGAAGTACCAGGAAAAAGAAAACCGGACGCATTAATTCAAGACCGATTACATATTCCATGGACAGGGCTTCCAGAAGAGAAGCCAGTATGGCAAACACCGTTAATCCAATCCTGTGCTTCCTGTCAATCAGTGAAGTCAAACTGGCAACCAGAGACCAGATAAACAGCGCGTATAGAACCCAGAACAGACTGTAGGTCATGGCAACCGGTTGCTGGGTGAAACCGGGATAGACAGCCAGTAACATGGCTGCAAATCCGGCTTCCATACCCCTTTCCGGCCAAAGACACCGGAAAAATTGCCGGAAACCCAGACAGCCCACCCAACGGGCCAGAATCGCGAAGATTTGCCAGGCAACCGGCCGGATACCCAGAATGGGGGTCAAGAGCACATACAACCAGGCAGAAAGCGGCCGGTCATAGGCATAAAACTCCCAGAAATGCTGAACGTTTTTCAGACTGGCCAGAAAAACGATCGGCCAATCATCCCAGTAAAATCCCATGCGGTTGATCTGGTAGCCATACGCAGCCATCATGACCAGTAGCAAAAGAACAGGGTATGCGGCAGGATGTCGGATGATTTTTCGGATGTTGTTCATTGAATTCCACAGGGATGAATTTCTGTACATTATAGCCATAATCCAGGGCTTTTCGCATTCCCGGACCATAATCGGATTAGGTGATATGCAGGTTGCCATCAACGAAACGATCGACCTGTATTTGGGTTAGAATACAGGCTCAAGATTTTACATCAGGCAGGTATCAATTTGTCAACCAGCAACAATTCCAAACTTTCTCCAGTCATTGTTTTCGATTTTGGCGGTGTATTAATGGACTGGAGTCCGCATTATCTTTTTGACCCGATGATGGACAATGACCCGCAGCGGGTGGATGCCTTTCTGGAAGAGATTGATTTCAGGAATTGGAACCCTGAGCAGGATCGCGGCCGGTCATTTGCCGAAGGTACGGCTGTCTTGACCGCCAGGTTTCCACAATACACGGAGTTGATCCGCGCGTATGACGAACGTTATCTGGAAACCATCCGGGGATGCATACAGCCCACTGTGGATATCCTGCGTAAATTGAAAGACAAAGGATTCCCCCTATACGGGTTGAGCAACTGGTCGGCAGAGAAATTCAATCTGGTGCGAGTTGATTACCCGTTCTTTGACTGGTTTGATGATATTGTCCTTTCCGGTGAGGTCGGGTTGATCAAACCCAATGCGGATATTTTTGAACATCTCCTGGAGCGTATCGGTCGTCTGGCTGGTGATTGCCTGTTTATCGACGATCATGAACCAAATATTCTGGCAGCCAAGAACCTGGGTTTCCAGACTATTAAATTTGAATCTGCAGAACAACTGGAAGCAGACCTACTGTCCTTTGGGATACTTTAATAGAGTGTCGATGGATATTACGGATCAATCCCTTCTATCACCCATCTACCTTGTTTTTTTATACCCCCCGGTTTATTCCAATCCCTTGGCTTCGTTCCAATAAGCATCCATCTCATCAAAAGTCATCGCATGCAGGTCCTGTCCGTTTGTGCGTGCACTTTTTTCGATATGCTTGAACCGGCGGCGGAATTTTTGATTAGTCCCGCGCAGCGCGCTTTCCGCATCTACCTTAAACCACCGGATCAGGTTGACAACCGCGAATAAAAGGTCACCCAGTTCTTTTTCAATTTCCTCCGGTGATCCGGCATTGCGTACTTCTTCCAGCTCCTCCGAAACTTTTTCCCATACCGGTTCAATGGCAGGCCAGTCAAAACCCACCCGGGCTGCCCGGTCTTGTAAAGCCTGTGCCTGGGTCAATGACGGCAATCCGGCAGGAACACCATCCAGAATTCCCTTTTCGGGGGTGCCATTATCTGCCCGTTCCTGCTGCTTCAGTTTTTCCCAGTTCAGGAGGACATTCTTGACCCCTGCGACTTCTGTCTCACCAAACACATGCGGATGGCGCCGGATCAATTTGCTTGCGATCCCGGCAATGATCTCTTCCATGTTAAATTCAGCCGATTCGGATGCAATTTGCGCATGCAGTACGATCTGCAGCAAGAGATCACCGAATTCCTCCCGCATGGAAGCAGTATCCTGCCTGTCAATGGCTTCCAGCGTTTCATAGGCCTCTTCAAGCAGATTATTCCGCAGGCTCAGGTGGGTTTGTTCGCGGTCCCAGGGACAGCCTTCAGGTGAACGCAGCCGGGCGATTATTTCCTGGAATTTTTCAAAAGAATGTTCCTCGCTCAAAGGAGAAACATACAGATACAATGTCTGTCCCTTTTCAACCTTACGGCCGGCGGTCAGATCTTCCAATTTTAGATGAGGTTCAAAACCCATCGAATCCAATGAACAGGTATTCAGGCATACAGCCTGGTCTGATGGATATGTCTTTGTCAGCAGGCTTACCACACTGTCCAATTCGTCATCTGTTTTTATTCCGGTTATCAACACCCCCTGAGCCGGATTGTGCAACAAATGATAAGCGCCTGCCATTTTATTTGCAGGGATCATGGACAATGCCTGTCCTGTATCCAGGCAGCATGAACTGTAAATATGAAAGATCGGTTCCAACATCATGTCCATTGTCATCATTCACCTGTTAATGCAACAAAGTTTTCCGGAGCGAGACATGGCTCCGGAAAACCTGTTGCGATAATTGTCGGGCGGAAATACATCCGCTCCAGCAATTCTAACGTTTTGTGTAGGTTGGGGCCTTGCGGGCGCGTTTGAGGCCTGGTTTCTTGCGTTCCTTGACACGCGGATCGCGGGTCAGGAAACCGGCTTTACGCAGCGCAGGGTTGGTTTCAGGATCCATCTTCTGCAGGGCGCGGGCAAGACCAAGCTTGGCCGCGTCGGTCTGACCGGTAACACCGCCGCCATTGACGACCACGGTGATATCGAGGCTGTTGCGGTTCAAGTTTGCAGCCGTAACAGGTCCAAGGACTTCCTGCAGATCACCATAGCGGGTGAAGTAGGATTCTGCGGGTTTTTCATTCACGGTGAAAACGCCGGCGCCGCTCATAACACGTACGCGCGCGGTGCTTTCCTTCCGCCGCCCAACACCTTCAAAATAAGTTGCTGCCATATTTCCCGTGCTCCTTTAGGCTACTAATTTCGGGTTTTGAGCAGCATGGGGATGCTCATTCCCGCCATAGACTTTCATTTTTTTCAGTAAAGACCGGCCCCATTTGTTATGCGGGAGCATACCCCACACAGCCGATTCAATAACGCGGTCGGGGTGGTTCTTTAACTGATCTTTCAGGCTGACAGATTTCAATCCACCCGGATATCCGGAGTGTGAATAGTAGATCTTGTCAGTCATACGTTTGCCGGTGACGGCGACTTTGCTGGCGTTAAGAACGATCACATAATCGCCGGTATCAACACCGGGGGTGTACTGGGGCTTGGTTTTGCCCATCAGGATCATGGCGATCTTGGTTGCCAAACGGCCAAGGATCTGTTCATTGGCGTCGACTACCAGCCATTCTCCTTCTTGTTTTCCTTTTGGGACGTAGGTTTTATCCACTGCATCCTCTCCATTCCATCTGTTTGTTGCGTAATGCAATTTGATGATGATTGCTAACGATCCTTGCCTTGCCCGTCCGGGTAAACAACCCTGACAAGCGATAACCCATTGGCCGGAGCCATTCCCGGGGGAAGAGGAGCAGCCTTTTCGATACCGTCCTGGAGCTCTTGAAACGTGATGCGGTCTGTGGCAAAAAGTACTTGTTGCCAGACCACGCGGCGGATCATGTGATACAGGAATGCATTTGCCGTGACCCGGTAGACCAGGTCATCGGACATCTGCTTCCATCCGCTTTCAAAAACGATACGGATTGTGGATGCGCCAGGTTTCATTGGAGCTCCAAAAGATGAAAAGTCGTGGATTCCCAGGAAGCACGGGGCAGCTTGCTGTAATCTTTCGATCTCAAGTTCTGGCCAAATTCTCCAGGCTGTCCGATTTTTCAACGGGTTTCTCGCTGGTGAAAAGTAGATACGATATTCGTACGTTCGGGATTCGGCGTCATACCGGGGATGAAAATCCATCGGCGCCAGATCCACGTGTTGTACGGCCATATCATCCGGTAAATGTGCGTTCAGGGCGTTTCGCAGAGCTTCCGTCGAGTGTCTCCATTCAAGTCCGAAGGCGATCACTTGACCGGATGCGTGTACTCCTGTATCTGTACGGCCGGCGCAGAGAATACTTCTCTCCTGCCAGCCTATTTGCCGGAGGGCTTCCTCCAGTACGAGTTGAACCGTCCGCTGTTTCCCCTGGCGTTGAAAGCCGGAGAAAAGCGTTCCATCGTAGGCAAGAATCAGTTGGTAACGTTCCATGTCTTTCCGGTAGTCCGGAAAGATTAACCTTCGACCAGTTCGATGATCACCATTTCGGCTGCATCACCGAGCCTTGGTCCTGTTTTGACCATGCGCGTGTAACCGCCCGCGCGGGTCTTATAGCGTGGTGCGATGTCATCAAACAGCTTTTTTACGATCTCCGGGTTACCCAGACGGGCAGCTGCCTGGCGGCGGGCGTTGACTTTGGCAATATCGCTGGCGTCGCCGCTGTTTTTGGCAAGGGTGATCAAGCGTTCAGCCTCTCCACGAATAGCCAGGGCTTTCGTGTGAGTGGTTTGAATACGCTCATGGGTAAAGAGCTGGTTGATCAACGTGCGGCGGAGACCGGCACGGGCATCTTTATCACGACTTAAATGAAATCCTGCTACCTGATGTCGCATATCTGATCACTCCACATCTTTTTCTTGAGGCAGGTAGTTCTTTTCCTGCATCTTTTCACGCAGCTCATCCAGGCTCTTTTCACCGAAGTTGCGGATGGACATAACCGCTTCTTCGCCTTTTTCCAGCAGATCAAGCACATCGCCAACCGTGGTGATTCCCGTGCGCTTCAACGAGTTGAACACGCGGACGGAGAGATCAAGATTCTCGATGGGCGTTTCGGCTGCTTCACTGGTTAACCGGCTGCCGCTGACTTCTTTTTCAACACCCAGAACGCTCACTTCTTCAGAGGCACCGGAAACCAGGCGCAGATGCTCAATGAGGATCTTTGAGGCGGTGCCCAATGCTTCTTCAGGTTTGACCGTTCCATCTGTCCAGATTTCCAGGTTCAGTTTGTCATAGTTGGTGCTCTGCATAACGCGGGCGGATGCTACCGACCAGTTTACGCGTTTCACCGGGGAGAAGATGGCATCGACAGGGAGCTCGCCAATGGGAAGGTGGGTTGTCCGCTCGTTGGCTGGAGAATATCCACGTCCGCGTTCAACGGTCAGGTCAATTTCCAGTTTGGTCTTTGGATCATCCACGGTGAACAAATACAGGTCGGGGTTGACAATTTCAATTTCCGGTGGCGCGATGATATCGGCCGCAGTGACCTGTCCTTCTCCACGGATATCCAAACGCAGATGGGCAGTTTCCACATCATTCATGATCAGGCGGATCTGTTTGATCTGCAGAGTGACCTGAATAACATCTTCCCGCACACCGGGGATATCGCTGAACTCATGCAGTACATCCGCAATGCGGATGGACGTGATGGCAGCCCCGGAAAGCGAGGACAGCATAACCCGGCGGAGAGCATTACCCAGAGTAACTCCGTATCCATGCTCCAACGGGCTGATGACAAACTTGCCATAGTTTCGAGCTTCTGCTTCGCGCTCGACTTTGGGTGTTACCATGTTTAAGAGTGTAGTCACGTTTTCCTCTTCTCAGTGTACCTTTTAGTCCCGCACACCGATCACGGGTTTAGCGCGAATAGTACTCAACAATAAGCTGTTCGTTCAAGTTGCCGTCGATCTCAGCGCGTTCCGGAACACGGACAACTTTACCGGTCAGGTTTTTGAGGTCCCGATCCAGCCAGACAGCACAATTCCGTTTTTCAGCGATATCGACCATCTCTTTGAAGTAGGTGTTCGTCTCGGAGCCTTTGCGGACGGTGATAACATCACCGGGGCGCAGGAGCATGGAGGGGATATCGGTGCGGATACCGTTGATACAGAAATGTCCATGGGTAACCAATTGACGGGCCTGTGCCCGGTTTTCGGCCAACCCGAAACGGTAAACAACATTATCGAACCGCATTTCGAGGTTCTGAAGCAGGTTAAGACCCGTCATACCACGGTGCTTCAACGCCATGCCGTAGAACCGGCGGAACTGACGCTCGAAAACACCGTAAACCCGGCGGGCTTTCTGCTTTGCGCGCAGCTGGCGTGCGTAATCAGAAGCACGGTCGCTGCCGCCACGGCCCTGCCCGGTGCGGCCGTGTTGGCCGGGGGCAAATCCGCGTTTTTCAAAGGCGCACTTGGGGGTAAAACAGCGCTGCCCTTTTAAGAACAATTTTTCACCTTCACGCCGGCAGAGTTTACAAACCGGCCCAATATATTTAGCCATTGCTTTGTCGTCCTCTCACAGAATTACACGCGGCGTTTCTTTGGCGGCCGGCAACCGTTGTGCGGTACCGGAGTGATGTCTGCAATTGACCGGACTTTCAGTCCCATGGACTGAACTGCCCGGATGGCAGATTCGCGGCCGGGACCAGGTCCCTTTACAATCAAATCCACTTCCTGGATGCCCATTGCCTGCGCGGCTTTAATAGCCTGCTCGGCAGCCAGGCGGGCCGCAAATGGAGTGCTTTTGCGGGAACCTTTGTATCCGGCGGAACCGGAGGAACCCCAGCAGACAGTGTTTCCCTGCTGATCCGTTACGGTCACGATAGTGTTATTGAAGGAGGCAAAGACATGCACCTGTCCGGAGGACAGTGTGCGCTTCACCTTGCGCGAAGCCGTGTTCCGACGCGTTGAGCGTACGTTTTGTGCCATAATCCCTCGCTACATTCTTTACTAGAAAAAATCTTTCGTAATGCATTGGAATGTTCCGGGCAGCCGCGGGAAGGAAGGCTCCCCAACCCGGATACGGTCCGTAGCAAATTACTTCTTGGTTGCTCCGCGACGGCGGCCGCGACCGGCAACAGTCTTTTTCGGACCTTTGCGTGTACGGGCGTTGGTGCGGGTTCTCTGCCCATGGAGAGGCAGGTTCCGGCGATGGCGCAGGCCGCGGTAGCAGCCGATTTCCATCAACCGTTTGATGCTCATCTGAACTTCGCGCCGCAGATCACCTTCAACTTTGAAGTTTTTGGTGATGAATTCGCGCAACAGTGCGAGATCAGATTCTGTTAGATCTTTAACGCGAACATCCGGGTTGACTTTGGTTTCAGTCAGGATCCGCTTGGCGCGGGTCGGTCCGATACCATAAATATAGGTCAATCCGGTTTCAATCCGTTTATTACGTGGGAGGTCAACACCTTCAATTCTTGCCATGTTCTCTTATCCCTGACGCTGCTTATGCTTTGGGTTTTCACAGATTACATACAAAATGCCTTTTCGACGAACGATCTTGCATTTTGCGCATCTTTTGCCAATTGATGTCGTGACTTTCATCAAAAACTCCTTCTAATTATTGCAAAGTTAGCGACAAAGCTTTGATTATAACTGCTTTGTCGTATCGAGTCCATAGTCCGGATCATTTTCCAGCACTGTCAGAACAACAGGGCCATTGGGTGTAATGGCCGTTGTATGTTCAAAATGCGCTGTCAATGATCTGTCTGATGATACAACGGTCCATTCATCCGGCATGACCCGGGTTTGTGATGTTCCGATGAGGACCATGGGCTCCAGAGCAATGGTCATACCGTTTCGGAGCTGTACGCCCTGCCGCGGTCGCCCGTAATTTGGCGCCTGCGGACCTTCATGCATACGCCGTCCAACTCCGTGTCCGGTATAGGTATGGGTTACATACATTCCCTGGCTGCGAACATACTTCTCAATCGCAGAGCCGATATCACCGGTGGTATTACCGTCAACCATTTTTGAGATCCCAACCCGCAGCGCTTCTTTGGTAACTTCGATGATCTTTTGCGCCTGTTCGGAAATCTCGCCCACTCCGGCGGTAAATGCGGCATCGGCAACCCAGCCTTCAAACACAGTGCCGCAATCGACCGAAACAATATCCCCTTCTTTTAACTTGCGCGAACCGGGGATGCCGTGCACCATTTCTTCGTTGATGCTTACATTGGTGCTGGCCGGATAGGGATATGGTCCAGGATAGTTTAAAAAGGGCGAATAGCAGCCGTGTTTTTTCAATACATCTTCCGCAGCCGCGTTGAGATCAGCTGTGCTGACACCGGGGCGGATTGCCGCGCGCGCAGCCGCGAGCGCTTCAGCATTGATCCGGCCAGCCTGTCGCATTACCGCAAGCTCTTCCGATGTTTTAAGTGTCAACACACGATCCCAACTCATTACTACTCTATCCCTTCTTAATGGCTTTCAACAACTGCGCCGTGACCTGTTCGATGGGTAAAGTCCCATCAACTTCGGCCAGAACGCCCTGTTTGCGATAATAATCGATCAAAGGAGTTGTCTGTTCAAGATAAACGCTGATGCGCCGTTCAACGGTTTCAGCTTTATCATCATCACGCTGGTACAGTTCCGAGCCGTCGATGTCGCATTTTCCGGCAACTTTCGGTGGATTGAAGGTTTCGTGGTACACATGACCCTGTTCTTTACAGGTCCAGCGTCCGCTCAGGCGGCCAACCAGTTCCTTCGGGGGAACAGAAATATAAGGAACACATTCCACCTTTCCATTCCATTCAGCCAGCATTTTCCCCAGTGCTTCTGCCTGGGCAGGTGTGCGGGGGAAACCGTCCAACAATGCGCCTTCTTTGCAATCCGGGCGCTGAAGGCGGTCTTTGATCATTTCAATGGTCAAATCATCCGGAACCAGTTCGCCGCGGTTCATAAAAACCTGGGCTTTTTTTCCAAGTTCCGTCTGATTTTTCAAATTTTCACGAAAGATATCTCCAGAGGAGATATGGGCCAGACCAAGATTTTCAGAAATCAATTCAGCCTGGGTTCCTTTTCCAGCCCCTGGAGGGCCAAGTAAAACAACATATGATGGCATCTATATCACCCTTTATCCCTTGATGAGACTTTCGTCATATCCGTGCAGTTTGAGTTCGGTTTCGATGATGGTAAAGGTGTCGCGAACCACACCGACGACGATCAACAGACCGGCAGACGAGACCAGCAGCAAGCCGGAAGAACGGCCGGCGCCGGCAGGTAAAATGATACCGACAATGTACGGCAACACAGCGACCAGGCCGAGGAATACGGCACCGGGCAGTGTGATCCGGCGTTGTACTTTGGAAAGGTATTTTTGTGTCGGGGTTCCGCGAACCACGCCCGGTATCTGGGCGCCCTGTTTCTTCAGGTTCTCACCATAATTCTGTTGTTGGAACAGCACATCGGTATAGAAGAAAGTAAACAGAACAACCATGATGAAGTAAAGCACGGCATACCAGGCATTTCCTCCACCGAACGTATTGTATACGCCTGTGGCGAAGTTACGCACCCATTCAGCCTGATTCTCTCCCATAAAATAGGAGGAGACAATGGCCGGGAAGGTCAAAATGGATTGGGCAAAGATCAGCGGGATCATACCGGCCATATTGACCATGAGGGGAAGTTTGCTGGTAACCGGCATGGACATACGGTTTCCAACACGACGTCCGGGGAACAGCACAGGAACATTCCGGCGTCCCTGCTGCACATAGACGATCGCAAAGATGGTAAGCAACAAAATAGCTATGATCACGATCAACATCCACCAGCCGTTGGTTTGATCGGCCAGCACTCTTCCCAGGTTCACCGGCATGCGGGACACAATACCGGCAAAAATGATCAGAGAAAGACCCTGGTTCGGGATACCGTATTCAGAGATCAACTGGCCCAGCCAGATGCCGATCATGGTACCTGCGATCATACTCAACAGGGTTGTCAGTGTCGGGATCAGGGCAGCTCCGGTAAATCCGTAATTCTTTAATACGGATACTCCGCTGCCCAACATTGTATTGAAAATGTTGATCTGACCGATGGCTGAAAGAGCAGCCATGGGGATGGTCAGGATAACGGTCCATTTTTCCATCCAGGCCTGACCTTCACGCGGGTTTTCTTTGATCCGGCGTTCAAGTGCAGGAATGATGGGGACAAGAAGCTGCAGAATAATCTGAGCTGTGATGTATGGATAAACACCCATCGCCAGAATGGAGAAGTTTGAAACGGTACCACCGGAAAGCAGATCAAGTAAATTGACCAGGTTTCCGGCTGCTCCTGTCTGTTGTGACAGGGAACGGATGATCTCACGATCGATCCCCGGTACGGGTACATTTGACAGGAGACGGTACAAGATCAACAGTCCCACTGTAATGAGGAGCTTCTTTCGAATATCCTCAGACATCCATAAATATCGCCAGGCTGACCGCTTCATTCAGATTCTCCTTCGGTGGCAGTTGCCGTTTTCAGGCAATCAACTCCACACTGCCACCGGCTTTTTCGATTTTTTCTCGGGCGGTTTTGCTAATCCGATGAACACGGACTTTCAACGCGACCTTGATCTCCCCACGGCCAAGAATGACCACGGGTTCACCAGCATTGTGCAGCAGGTTGGCCTGCGCCAGCACTTCGGGAGTAACTTCAACGCCTTTTTCAAAGCGTGCAAGTTGATCGAGGTTGATCTCGGTGTAGACGATCTTGTTGGGTGGGGTGAATCCCTCACCACGGATAAACGGAAGGCGGCGGTAGAACGGCAGGTTACCGCCCTGACGGTAAAGGTTTCCACCACTACCGCGGCGCGCGCCCTCGCCTTTTGTACCGCGGCCGGAGGTTTTACCCTGCCCGGCTGAAATACCGCGTCCGACACGTTTGCGATTTTGTTTCGCGCCATCGTTAGGTCGTAAGTCGTTCAGTTTCATTTCTCTACCTGCTCTTCAATCTCGATAAGATGGCTAACTTTTGCCAGCATACCGCGCAGTACGGGGGTATCTACATGTTCCACCGTCTGATGCAGACGGCGCAGACCCAACGCGTACACAGTCCGTTTTGCCCGTTCGGTATAGCCGATCGGGCTGTGGACCAATGTCACACGGACCTTTTTCTCAAGTGCGGCTTTCTTAGTCATTCTTCCTCCGCTCCCAGAAAGGCTGCAGGTCTTTTACAGCTTTTCCACGATTGGCGGCTTCTTCGCTCGGAGATTTCAACTGTTCCATGGCATCAAATGTTGCCTGAACAACGTTCAGAACATTGGCGGAACCCAGGGATTTTGTCAAAATATCACGAATGCCAGCCGATTCAAGTACGGCACGCACACCACCGCCGGCGATAACACCGGTACCGGGTGATGCGGGTTTCAACAAAACACGCGCACCGGCCAGCCGGCCCAGTACTTCGTGGGGGATGGTAGTGCCGGAGATGTTCATCTGGCGCATGTTTTTATGAGCATGGTCGGTCGCTTTTCGCATGGCATCGGGAACCGCGTTGGCTTTTCCGATACCCAGACCGATCTTTCCCTTGTTATCTCCAGCCACAACTGTGACACGGAAGGAAAAGCGGCGGCCGCCTTTTACAACTTTGGCTACGCGGGCGATCTCAATGACACGCTCGTCAAATTGTTGTTCCAGTGGTTGATACTCTTGTTCCATAATCAGCCCTCTATCATCGCTTTCTCTGGTTAGAATTCCAGCCCGGCTTCGCGGGCAGCATCAGCCAGAGCTTTGACACGGCCCATGTATCGGAATCCGCCGCGGTCAAAGACGACCTTATCAATGCCCTTACTCTTGGCTCGTTCTGCCACTGTCTTGCCGATCAGTTTAGCCTGTTCGGTTTTCGTGATCTTGGCAGCCGAGGAACGCAGCTCACGGTCAACGCTGGAAGCGCTGGCGAGGGTATTCCCTGCCGCATCATCAATCACCTGTGCATAGATTTCAGCATTGCTGCGGAAAACAGCCAGGCGTGGACGCTCAGGAGTTCCAGAAATTGTCTTGCGAACACGCTCATGACGGCGGATTCGCGCTTCAGATCGGGATGTTTTCGCCATATCCAGTACCTTTACTTCTTGGCTTTGCCAGATTTTCCAGCCTTGCGGCGGATCTTTTCACCCTGGTAGCGAATACCTTTACCTTTGTACGGTTCAGGCGGGCGGATCTTGCGGATATCTGCACAGATCTGACCGATCTGCTCAATATCTTTGCCCATCACTTTAACCTGCCGGGTTTTGGTGTCAACATCATACGTGATACCTTCCGGTGGGGTGAGTTCAATTGGGTGAGAAAAGCCCAGGAACAATACCAGGTTTTTTCCATTCATTTCTGCACGGTAACCGACACCGTCGATCTCTAAAACCTTGGTAAAACCGGTGCTTACACCCGTGACCATATTTTGAATTAATGCCCGAGTCGTCCCATGGAGAGCGCGTACATTCGCGATTTCGGATGTGCGTTCCACGATAACCTGACCGTTTTCCAGCTTGATGTTCAAGGTGGGAGAGAACAGGCGAGACATCTCACCGTTCGGTCCCTTGATATTCACATTGGAACCCTTGATCTCAACCTGTACACCGGCCGGGACGGAGACTGGCGTCAAACCAATTCGAGACACAGTACTTACCTCCTGATTCCGTTTATGACTACCAGACCTTGCACAGTATTTCGCCACCAACGCCAAGCTGGCGGGCGCGCTGTCCGGTCATGATCCCTTTCGGGGTGGATAAAATCGAAATGCCCATGCCGGAAAGAACCCAGGGGATATCCTGTTTCTGGGTATAAACCCGGCGGCCGGGGCGGCTGACACGTTCCAGACCGGTGATAACCGGTTTGCGTGAACGGCGTTCGCCCACATACTTTAACTTCACCCGCAGCACAGGCTGCTTGCCATTATTTTCGGACTCAACTTCGTCGTATCCTTCAATGTAGCCTTCTTCTTTGAGGATGCGGGCGATTTCAGCCTTAATTCTGGTTCGCGGCATTGCCACGGTCGCCTGGCCGATCATCACGCCATTGCGGATGCGGGTCAGCATATCGGAGATAGGATCATTAACACTCATTAGTTTTCTCCTTCCACGCCGCCTACCAGGACGACTTCACCACGCCGGGGATTTTGCCTTCCAGCGCTAGTTCGCGAAAGCAAATACGGCACAATCCAAAGCGGCGGATGTAGCCACGTGGGCGACCGCACTTTTGGCAGCGATTGCGCACCATGTTGGCATATTTTCGCCGTTGTTCACGGTAAGTCATGCAAGTCTTTGCCATATTAATCCTTCCTGAATGGCATGCCGAGTTCGCGCAGCAAAGATGCCGCCTGTTCGTCATTGGCTGCCGTAGTAACCATCGTAATTTCCATACCCCGGATTTTGTCGATCTTGTCATATTCAATTTCCGGGAAGATCAACTGTTCGCGCAAACCGAGTGTGTAATTGCCACGGCCGTCAAAAGCTTCGGCAGAAACACCACGGAAATCGCGAACGCGTGGCAGGACGACATTCATCAAACGGTCGACAAAAGCCCACATACGCTCACCGCGCAGGGTGACTTTGACGCCGATGGCCCGCCCTTCACGAAGTTTGAAGTTGGAGATGGATTTGCGGGCTTTGGTGATGACCGGTTTCTGACCGGTGATGGTAACCACATCCGTTACAGCCGCGTCCAGGGTTTTGGGATCTTCGTTGGCTTCACCCATACCGATGTTGACAACGACTTTCTGCAACCGTGGAACCTGCATTACATTTTCCAGCTCCAATGACTTCATCAAGGAGGGCACGATCTCATTTTGATAGCGTTCTTTTAGTTGGTTCATCTATTGCTCTCCCTGTCTATTTATCATCCATCAGGGCGTCGCATTTCTTGCATACACGCTGGCTTTTGCCTTCATTGCGCACAACACCCACGCGGGTTGTTTTGCCGCATTTCGGACAGACCAGCATGACATTCGAAATGTCAATGGGGGCTTCGAAACGCACGATGCCGGGTTTGATGGTTCGTCCCTGGCTTTGCACCTGTTTCTGGTGCTTTGTGCGCATGTTCACGCTCTGCACGATGACACGATGTTCATCAGGGAAGACTTTGATGATTTCGCCGCGTTTTCCGCGATCATCTTCTCGCCCTGTGATTACTTCTACCAGATCACCTTTTCGAATCTTCACGTTCATATTTCTGCTCCTCTTCCTAAATTACTTCCGGAGCCAGGGATACGATCTTCATAAAACCTTTTTCGCGCAATTCACGGGCAACGGGTCCGAAGATACGGGTGCCTTTGGGATTCTGGCCATCAGTATCCAGGATCACGGCGGCATTGTCATCGAAGCGGATGGATGAACCATCTTCACGGCGCCATTCCTTCGCGCAGCGTACGATGACGGCTTTTACGATATCGCTCTTCTTCACAGATCCCTGTGGAGCAGCGGATTTTACAGTGGCGACAACAATATCGCCAACGGAACCGTAGTGCCGGGTAGAACCACCCTGAACATGGATGACAAGGAGTTCACGAGCGCCGGTGTTATCAGCAACTTTGAGACGGGACTCTTGTTGGATCATGATCTACTCTCCCTTGTCCGTCTCAACCGGTGCGAGAACTTTCTTTAGGATTGCCTCAACCGCAAAGCTTTTTTCCTTGGAAATCGGACGGGTTTCGACGATCTGAACCTGGTCACCGATCTGGCAGCCGATCTCATCATGTGCTTTTATGCTTTTCTTGAGATGGACGACTTTTTTGTAAATCGGGTGACGGTACGTACGGGTGATTTCAACCACTACGGTTTTCATCATCTTATTGCTGGTTACGACACCAGTCATGCGACGGCGTTCGTTCATTTGTCACCTTCCTTGGCAGGGGCAAGTTCCCGCTCCCGCAGGAGTGTTTCATACCGCGCGACCATCCGGCGGGTGGCCGGAATCCGGCTGGTATCAGTCAATTGACCGGTAACAACCTGGAACCGCAAGTTCATGACTTCCTGGCGGGCATCCTGTAATTTTGTTCGAAGCTCTTCAGTCGAAAGCAGGCGCAGTTCTTCGTTTTTCATGCCTGATCTCCTGTTCCATCCTGACGTCCAATTACTTTGGTCTTGATGGAGAATTTATAGGTTGCCTGGGTCAAGGCTTCAATGGCCTGATCGCCGGGGAGTCCGCCGACCTCGAACATAATGCGGCCGGGGCGAACTACAGCTACCCAGTATTCAACATTACCTTTACCTTTACCCATACGGGTTTCGGGTGGGCGATGGGTGTATGGCTTATCCGGAAATATCCTGATCCAGACCTTCCCACGGCGCTTCATATTATGAACAATGGCACGGCGGGCAGCTTCGATCTGACGGGCTGTTACCCAACCGGGTTCAAGCGCCTGCAGGCCATACTCGCCGGAAAGGATCTCTGCGCCTCGCAAAGCTTTCCCGCGCATGCGGCCGCGCATCTGCTTGCGCCATTTGACACGCTTTGGCATTAACATAGTTGGCACCTCTCTCAATCCGGGTTCGTGACCCCGGCAATAATTTACTCGCTGACGTAAACGCCTTCGGTGGATTCGACTTTTTCTTCCACGGTTGGAAGAACCTCGCCTTTGTAAACCCAGACCTTCACACCGATGCGTCCGTACTGGGTGAGAGCTTCGCCACGGGCGAAGTCCATATTGGCGCGTAATGTTTGCAGCGGTACACGGCCTTCACGAAGCCAGACACTGCGGGCCATTTCAGCACCGCTTAAACGTCCGGCAACTTCGATCTTGATGCCTTCCGCGCCCTGGCGCATAGCCTGTTGAAGGGCACGTTTCATGGCTCGGCGGTAACTCACGCGGCGCTCGATCTGTCCGGCGATATTCATGGCTACCAGATAGGCATCCATATCCGGGCTCTTGATCTCTTTGATCTCCAGATCGATCTTCTTTCCGGTCAGGGCTTCCAGATCCTGGCGGATCTTTTTAACGCTGTCGCCTTTGCGGCCGATAAGAATACCGGGTTTGGCTGTGTGAACAACAACTTTCACCTTGCCGGGGAAGCGTTCAACTTCCACGTGTGAAACGCCGGCTTTTTCAGTAGAACTCTTTATCAACGCGCGGATGGCGAAATCCTGGTGCAACTGAGTGCGGTATTCAGCACCCTCGGCGAACCAACGGCCTTCCCACGGCTGGTTGATATTTAGACGAAATCCAATCGGATGAACTTTACGACCCATATTCTCTCCTGGTCTAA
>CAYRHB010000020.1:0-35665 GCA_964424035.1 uncultured Leptolinea sp. | reverse complement strand
AATCCCTGCGGGATTTTCTGGTTTTCTTCTTCGTCTTTATCACGATCTTCATTCTTAGATTCTTCATAAACGACAAGGAAGCCGGGGAATTTTACAGTTTGACCGGTTGATCGGAAAATATAGGCGTGCAAATCCGTCCGCCCGGAAATTTCAACCGCGACGGTATCATATACAGCTTCCTCCATCTGGGAGGATACAAACCGCAGCCATATCAACTGGTATAGCTTATTTTGCTCAGGTGACAGTTGTTCTTTAAGATCATCCGGCCTGCGCAGGACGGAAGTGGGGCGGATGGCTTCATGCGCCTCCTGAGCGCCAATGGTTCGTGTCTTGTACTGGGGAGGATTGGCGGGCAAGAAGTCGCTGCCATATTGCCCGGCAATGAATTTTCGCACTTCCTGCTGGGCAGTATCAGATACATTGGTTGAATCCGTGCGCATATAGGTAATAAGACCGGTTGTACCTTCACCATCAACAGAGATTCCTTCATATAGTTGCTGGGCAACAGCCATGGTGCGTCGGGCGGTAAATCCGAGTTTTCTCGATGCTTCCTGCTGCAGGGTACTGGTTGTAAAGGGTGGAGCCGGCTTCCGCCTTCTCTCACTTTTTTTGATCTTCGTAATCACATATTCAGCTTTTTCAATATCCTCGCACAAACCATTTACAGTAGTCTCTTCCGGAAGATATGGCTCCTGGTCATCGATTCGATAAAACCGTGATAAATATTTTGTCCGGGATCCTTCCGGTGAAAACTCCGCGTTGATCGTCCAGTATTCTTCCGGTTTGAACGCTTCAATTTCCCTTTCACGTTCAACCACCAGCCGCAGAGCGACTGACTGTACACGGCCCGCAGAAAGCCGCCCACGGACTTTTTGCCAGAGCAATGGTGTCAGGCTGTATCCAACCAGTCGATCCAGAATGCGACGTGCCTGTTGCGCATCTACCAGACTGGTATCAATCTGCCGTGGATGGGCAAAAGCCTCCGCAATGGCCGGTTCTGTGATCTCGTGGAAAACAACCCGGCGTGATCTTTCCGGCTGCATTTCTGCCGATTCAAGAAGGTGCCAGGCAATGGCTTCACCTTCGCGATCAGGGTCAGTTGCCAGGTAAATCTCATCGGCATTGCGGGCTAGCGCTTTAATCTCTTTTACAATTTGTCGCTTTTCATTTGGAACACGGTATTTCGGGGTAAAGTCATGTTCCACATCAACAGAAAGGCTGCTTCTTAACAAATCGCGAACATGGCCAATTGATGCCCGGACAGTGTATCCATTCCCAAGAAAACGGCCAATCGTCTTTGCTTTGGCTGGAGATTCGACGATCACTAATTTCCCGACATGACGGTTCATTTCACTGGCCGCAGCCTTGTCCCCCCGTGAACCGTTCTTTCTTCCGGTTTTGGCCACCCGGGGTTTCCGGGGAGCCGGTTCCGGCTTTTCCAATCCGTTATGAGCGTCGGTTGCTCCCATGCGATTGAGTTTGGTACCGCAGATGGCACATGTCCCTCTGGTTATGGGAGTACCTGTAACAGTAAAACCTGCTTCTGGATTTTGAATTTCGCGTTTCTCTTTACAACGAACACAATATGCTTCCAATGCTTACAACTCCACTTATAGTAACTGTTGATTTCCTTCTTTTTTCAAGAAGTCAACGATCTTCTTTACTTTTTGAGTATCCTTTTTTTTGCAGACCAATAGTGCATCCGGTGTATCGACCACCACTATATCATCCAGGCCTATGGCAGCGATGAGTTTTGTTCCAGTATCTTCGCTTACCAACAGAGTTCCCGATGTGTCTTCAACAAAAACATCATCCGCCAGAATGATATTTCCCTTCTCATCGGCGGGCAATACATCAAAAATTGATTCCCAACTGCCGACATCATTCCACCCGAGATCGCTGGCTGGTATACAAGCCACCCGGGAGGCTTTTTCCATAATACCATAGTCAATTGTCTCTGGCTTGATAGTGCCCCAAATTTGTTGTAATACCTTCGCACGATCCGGGGTATTCCATGCTTTTTGAATGGACCTGATCTTCTCATGAAGATCAGGCATAAGGGCTTTCATTTCATCCAGGATGGTGGCTGCTTTCCAGAAAAACATCCCGGAATTCCAATCATGGTCTCCATTGCGGATAAATTCCACTGCCAGAGCCTCATTGGGTTTTTCTTTAAATTTGAGGACCTGGTAGAAAGGCAAATTATCATAAGTCCCCAGTTGCTTGCCGCGTTGAATATACCCGTAGCCCGTAGCCGGATAATGGGGTTCAATACCGAGGGTAACCAGGTACCCATCTTCGGCAACTTTCTCTCCACATTTAATTAATCGGTGAAATTGCTCAATGTTCTTGATGAAATGGTCAGCCGTTAATATAACCATCACGGCATCCGGATTCCTCGATTGGACAGCTTGAGCAGCCAATGCGACAACGGATGCGGTTCCCCTGGGCATCGGTTCCAACAGAAAATTCTCCCACGGAATTTCAGGTTTCTGACGGCTCAATTCAATGGCTTGTTCCTCAACCGTGACTACGATGATCTGTTCCGGTGAGAGTAAATCTTCCAGGCGGTCAACGGCAACCTGAAACAGAGTCCTTTCACCCGTCAGCGATAGCATTTGTTTTGGTCGGCTTCGGCGTGATAATGGCCACAAACGTGTCCCTCCGCCTCCTGCCATGATAATTGCGAATAGATTTTTATTCATAATTTTTTCCCTGATAGAGTATCCCCTTTTCCTTTACCAGTATATAGTTCATTCCACCAACCTGACGAAACAGACCTTTCAATTCCATCATGGTCAGTGTTGCAGTCAGCACATCCATTCCCCATCCGGTCGAATTCCCCAGATCATCGATATGTACCGGCTCATAACCAAGGTTGTCAATGATCTTTTGTTCCCGCGGATCAGATGGAAAATCCAGCCGGGTTTGTCTGTATTCCTGTACCTGTTCAATATTCAATACATCCAGCACATCTTTCACATCAATCAAAGGACGCGCACCCTGTTGAATTAACCGGTTTGTTCCTTTAGACTGATTGGCATAAATGCTCCCCGGAAGAGAAAACACATCCCTCCCCTGTTCGGCTGCGAAAGTGGATGTGATCAATGCACCACTGGTTTCCCCGGCTTCAATTACAACAACCAGCCGGGAAAGGCCGGAAATGATCCGGTTGCGTGGGGGAAAATTGTTGCTTTCAGGTGGCGTACCCGGTGGATAATCACTGATTACGGCGCCATTCTTTGCGATATCTTCCGCTAATTTCCGGTGTTCGGGTGGATAGATATTATCCACTCCGCTTCCAAGAACCGCAATGGTACGCCCGCCGGATTTCAATGATGTATTATGCGCACAGGCATCAACACCGCGTGCCAATCCACTGACAACTGTAACACCATGGTTGGCCAGCAACGAGACAAGTTCTTCCGTTACCTGGCGGCCATAACCTGTCATCCGCCGCGTTCCCACAATGGCTACCGCCCATTCATCCTGCATTGTCAGCTCGCCCAGAACGTAGAGGACCGGAGGAGGCTGGTCAATCTCTTTGAGCCGTCGGGGATATATTTCATCATTCCAGGTTAATACTGAAATGCCGGATTTTTCTATGTTCTTCCCAATCAAATCCAGATTAATCTGTTTTCGGACTTGATGGAAATTTTCAATGATCTTCTGGCTTAAACCGGCTTCGGATAATTGCGAGCCAGATGCACTCCAGGCGGATTGCATGTCACCAAAGGTGTTCAGCAATCCACGGAAACGTACGGCTCCTATTCCCCGTACAAACGTGAAACCAATCCAGTAAAGCCGGTCATCCATACCCGGTCTATATTACTCCCACTCTGGCGGTCTTACCACTATGCTTTTGTTTTCAATATCCACATTCTGGATAACAGGATCAACAGCAGGTAGAAGAATTTCCTCCCCGTCAGGACTGATCACCACATAGACATCATTGGCACCGGTCTCAAGTATCTCCCGGATCGTTCCCAGAGTAGTCCCCCCTTCATCTTTGACCGTCAGCCCGATCAACTGGTGATGGTAATACAAACCGTTTTCCAGGGCGGGCAGGTCTTTTACCTGAACAAATACTTCCAGGTTGGTCAACACAGCGGCATCTTCACGGTTTCGAATGCCCTCCAGTGTAATCAACAGGTTGTCATGGAAGGGTCGGGTGCCTGTGATTCTGATGGGTGTATGACGATTTCCCAGAAAGATCTGTTTCCCCGGTTTGATTCGTTCAGGGAAATCTGTTGCCAGGCCCAGAACGATTTCACCGCCAACACCGTGGGCGCGTTGCAATCGTCCAATCAAAACATACTCAGGCTCACCTGGTTTAGGAGAGCCTGGTATTTTGTCGCGATTGTTTCTTGTAGCCTTCATTACTGGTTTAACGCGGCTCAATCACATCCAGTGATGCCTGTTTGCCTTCTCTGGCAGCAGCCACGCGCAATAAAATGCGCATGGCATTGGCAACCCGGCCGCTTTTTCCAATCACCCGACCCATATCTTCTTTGGCCACATGGAGCTCCAGGCGGGCTTTACCGCCCATGCGTTCCTGAGTGACTTTCACCTGATCAGGATCATCCACCAGCGATCTGGCAATGAAATCAATAAGATCTCTCATGGTCTCCCCATGAATGGTTGAATGTTGCCGTTCCGGTCAACCTGACAAGTCAGGCGACTTTCCGGGTTTTATTATTGACATGACGGGCTTCATCAGCTGCCTGGGCTTCTGCCAGAAGGGTTTCCACCGGTTCACCAGCTTTAAAGCGTTTATAACGATCCATCAATCCGGTACTGGTGAAAAGCTTGACAACTGATTCGCTCGGTTGAGCGCCTTTTGACATCCAGTCATAGATGCGATCTTCTTTGACCTTAAGAGTAAAGGGCTCAGTACGTGGATTATAAGAACCCACAATTTCAATAAACCGCCCATCGCGCGGTGATTCCTTGTCGGCAACCACAACCCGGTAGCTTGCCTGACCCTTAAGGCCGGTACGGCGTAAACGAATTCGAACCATCGAAAAAATCTCCTTATTCGGAACTAAAAAGGTATCTCAGGATTTCAGGGCGTACTTTCACCGGATGAGAGTGCGCTGAAGGAGCGCGCCGGTTTCGGGTACTAGCCAAAGATCTTGGGCAAACCCCTCCCGCCTGTTTTCTGCAGCGTTTTCATCAATTTTTGCGCTTCACGGAAATTCTTCATAACCCGGTTGACATCCTGGACATCCACTCCGGATCCGCGGGCAATGCGTCTGCGTCGGCTGGCGTTCAAAACATCCGGGTCACGGCGTTCTTCACGTGTCATTGAACTGATGATCGCTTCTGTCAATTTTAATTGCTTTTCCGCATCTTGGGGAGAAACCTGTTGGGCAGCTTTTCCGAGATTTCCCGGAAGCATATCAAAAATCTGTGATATTGGTCCCATTTTACGGATCTGCTTCATTTGAGAGGCAAAATCCTCAAGAGAAAATTTGCCTGACATCATTTTTGCCGTTTGCTGTTGTGCTTCGTCCACATCAAAGGCAGCTTCGGCTTTTTCAATCAAACCGATGACATCACCCATCCCAAGGATGCGTGAGGACAGACGGCGAGGATCATACACTTCCAGGGCATCAATTCCCTCGCCAACTCCCAGGAATTTTATCGGAACACCCGTTACGCTACGGATGGATATGGCTGCCCCGCCCCGTGCGTCACCATCCATTTTTGTCATGACCAAACCAGAAAGGGTTACTGTATCCCTGAACCCTTCCGCAATATGTAGCGCTTCCTGCCCGATCATTGAATCAACTACCAAGAGAATATCAGCCGGGGTTACCTTTTTGGTGATGGATTTCAATTCGTCCATTAACGCTTCATCCAACTGTGACCGGCCGGCCGTGTCTGCAATCAAAACAGAATAGCCAC
The DNA here is from genome assembly GCA_964424035.1 of uncultured Leptolinea sp. GTDB lineage: Bacteria > Chloroflexota > Anaerolineae > Anaerolineales > Anaerolineaceae > Leptolinea. Next base: position 29,755 of record CAYRHB010000020.1, on the reverse strand, counting down.
CTTTTGCTCCATGCTCAAAGGCTTTCTTGACCAGATCCGGTGGCTTCAGACCAGTCTCATGGAAAACATCAACCCCGACTTTCCCACCCAGAGTGATTAACTGTTGAACCGCTGCTGGTCGGTACGGATCTGCTGCTGCCAGCAGCACGCGTTCTCCCTGTGAGCGAAGCAGCCGTGCCAGTTTCGCCGCGGCTGTGGTTTTTCCGGATCCCTGTAAACCAACAAGCATGATAATGCGTGGCTTATCTCCCGTCAGGTTTAGTCGTTCCGGTTCACCCAGAGTGGAGATCAACTCTTCATGAACAATCTTAATGACCTGTTGTGCCGGATTCAAGGCGCGGGAGACTTCAGCTCCCACAGCCCGTTCACGGACGCCACTGGTAAACTTCTTTACGACGGAATAGTGAACATCGGCATCAAGCAGGGCAAGCCGTACTTCACGGAGGGCTGCATCAACATCCGCTTCCGAGAGTTTTCCGCGACGGCGTAATTGTGTAAAAACCTGATTTAATCGGTCACTAAGTGTTTCAAACATAGAATAAAAATAGCCACTCTGGTTATAAAGGACTGCCTAGTATACCCTGAAATCGGGTTTTTCTGGAATTTCCGGGATATGCAACTATTATGGTCGTTTCGGGTTATACCAGAATGAAGAGAACAAAGGATCAAGTCTGATTCTGCGAGGAGAAGAAAGATGTCAAAAGTAGCGATTGTCACAGACAGTACAGCCAATATCCCGGCTGAATTGATCAAGAAGTATCCGGTTTTTATTGCTCCCTTGCAGGTGCTCTGGGATGAAAAGGTTCTGCTCGATGGAATCGATATCCAACCAAATGATTTCTATAAGAGGTTGTCGGCATCCAAGACCATGCCTTCAACATCACAGGTAACACCTTCAAGCTTTCTTACACTTTATGAAAACCTTCTTCGCGAAGGTTATGATATTCTCAGCATTCATATCTCGCAGAAATTGTCCGGAACCCTTGATTCTGCGGTTCAGGCTCGAGCACAATTGCCCGGTTCCCGGATTGAGCTTTTCGACTCAGAAACGACCGCCATGGCAATGGGTTTCCATGTCCTCGCAGCGGCCCGCGCTGCTGCCATGGGGGCTTCACTGGAAGAATGTGTTGGACTATTAAAGAAAGCCCGTGAACATACAGGGGTTCTGTTTACCGCCAACACTCTGGAATTCTTGCATCGCGGAGGGCGTATCGGAGGCGGAGCAAAATTCCTGGGTACCGCTTTAAACCTGAAACCCATTCTCGAAGTTCGAGATGGGCGCGTGGAAGCAGTTGAGAGGGTTCGGAATATTGGCAAAGCCATTGACCGGATGTTGGAAATCTCCATCAAGCGCATGGGCAGCAGTTCTCCAATCCGCCTCGCCACAATCCATGCCAATGATCCGGAAAATGCTGAAATGCTTTTGAAAAAAGCACGGGACCATTTCAATGTTTCCGATGTGAGTGAAGCGTATGTTTCAGATGTCAGCCCGGTTATTGGAACCCATACAGGCCCGGGCACAGTTGGAATTGCCTTTATGTCCGGAATGTAAATTTGTTACAATCCAGGTAAATCATTCACCTGGAGGCAATTCATGCGCCTGTACCCTTCAATAGGACTTCAAATCCCCGATATTCTATTACCGGCATCGGGGATTGATTTACATAAATGGGCTGTTATTGCCTGCGACCAGTTTACATCTCAACCGGAGTACTGGAATGATGTCCGGGGTATTGTAGGTGATGCCCCATCGACTTTACGGTTGATCCTCCCGGAGGTGGACCTGGGAAAGCCGGATGAAGAATCTCGCATCCGATCTACAAACCAGGCAATGCTTGATTATTGCGACCAAACGGTTTTTGATGAATTCGAAGGTATGATCGCAGTTGAGCGCACAATTGGATCTGTCAAACGCAAGGGGCTCATGGTCGCGCTTGATCTTGAAAAATATGACTTTAACCGTGGATCTCAGACTCTGATCAGGGCAACAGAAGGAACAATCCTGGATAGACTCCCACCGCGGATCAATATTCGCCGGAATGCCAGTGTTGAACTGCCCCATATACTGGTACTGATAGATGATCCGGAAAAAACCGTTATTGAACCCATCCTAGAATCGGTGTTGGATGAAAAACCCCTCTATGATTTCGATCTAATGCTGGGAAGCGGGCATCTGCGCGGATGGAAAGTGACCGATCATCAATCTGAGAGAAAGATGGTTGCAGCTCTGGAAAAACTGGCAGACCCGGCTTTGTTCCAGAAGAAATATCGGGTTGGACCTGAAAAAGGTGTACTTCTATACGCCATGGGGGATGGAAATCATTCATTGGCCACCGCGAAATCCGTCTGGGAATTGAACAAGTCAAAATATGGAATGGACCACCCGTCGCGTTATGCCTTGATTGAACTGGAAAATCTACACGACCCTGCCCTGGTTTTTGAACCAATCCATCGGGTAATAAAAGGAGCCAACCCCGAAGCAATCCTGAGTGGCATGAGATCGTTCTATGGTGCCAGGGTAAAAACTGAGGTAGTACCATCCATGGAAGAAATGATCAAGAGTGTAATATCGCAGGGTGACTTTTCACAGCGGTTTGGTATTTTGACAACCGGAGGCTTCATGGTGGCTGAGATCATGCAGCCTGATGCGAATTTGCCGGCAGGAACATTACAATCTTTTTTGGACAATTGGTTGAAAACAGCCCCTGCCGTTAGTATTGATTATGTTCATGGAGATGATGTGCTTTGCTCACTAAGTACTCAACCCGGACATGTCGGGTTTTATCTTCCTGCGATGCAAAAAGATGAACTGTTCCGCACGGTAATTCTGGACGGAGCTCTTCCGCGTAAGACCTTCTCGATGGGTGAAGCCCGGGAAAAACGCTTCTATATGGAAGCCAGAAGAATCATCGACTAAACAAATGGCTGGTTCAAAAAATGAGCCAGCCATTTGTTTACCTATCAAATTTAATTTAGAGTTTCGGTTCAGTAGTCGAATGTCCGCGACCGTTCAACAGGACAGTTGAAAGCTCATCGAAAATAGGTGTTAACCGTTCAGGGAAGACCTGGTCAACCCATTCACTCCGCACCAGTGTTTTCGAATATGGAATGCCTTTCAATATCCGGGCACTGGCAAGTAGCGGGTTGTTCTTCAAGCTATCATTCCAGCTTTCCATGGTCACTTCTTCCCATTTGGCATTACCAATCCCAACGGGAACGATTCCGGCCAGTTCTTTTCTCTGACGCAAGACCAGTTGAATGGTGTCAGCAGTTGGTTTCCGGTTCTGCATGGAAAGCATTAATGGAACAAAGACTTTATCTGTGGCAGCTGAAATAGCCATGGAAACCAGGAACGGAGCGGTTCCGGTGTCAACCAGCACGATCAGATCATCGGAAAAGGATGCTTCTTCAAGGGCATATCTGAGGATATCCGGTGATTCGCCCATACTTAAGAGGCTGGTAACACGATAATCTGCCGGGAGCACATATACATTCTCGTTAAATTTTGACCTCATGAGGGCTTTTTGAACCACCTGGCGGGTATCGCCGCCTTCCCGTACTGTTTCCAATACACTGAAAATCGTAGGGCCTGCTTTTCCATCGATTGTAGGCCTGATTTCTGATCCGAGGAAAAGTGTTGTGCTTCCGCCTTGAGGGTCAATATCAACCACGATGACACGCTTCTTATAAAATTGTGTCAGATAATTTGCCATTAATCCGGTAATTGTTGTTTTACCGGTTCCGCCCTTCATGGACGTAAAGGTCGTAATCATAATTCGTAAACCTCAACTTCACGAAATTCCCGACATTGCGCAATGGTTGGTATGTATTTTGCCGGGACCTAGACTATCCGGCTCAATTTGCCGGTAACAATTATCTGATATTATAATCGGAATACTTGCGTTTGATATTTGAATTGCATCCGACTTATACGGAAGAGGATCCTTTCATTGCAACAACGTCCAGGTTTTTCCAATTTTGCCCTCACTATCGCAGTAATAACCAAGCTGTTCCTATCCCTGTCAGTGGTCATTTTCGCGATCGTTGTATTTTCGTTCGCCACAAATCTGAGTGTCGGAAATATCCATACAACAAGAATACCACGTCCGACAAAGACCAGGGTAATTAAAACACCCATGGTTTTATTCTGGGGAAAGACTGCGGTTCCAACATCTCAACCAACATTTACCATCACCCCTCAACCGGCTCTGGAATTACCAACCTCAATTCCAACAGAAATAATAGCGGAAGTTGAACCGGCATCCGTTCCCCCGACAACCGTCCCGGAAGCTCAACCTGTGGTGCCGACAACGAACCCTGAACCTACCTCTCCACCGGTTGTGAATTCAAATGTTGTGCAACAGGCAATCTTGAACCCGGATGATACATTCCGATTGGACAACCTGGCATACCTAAAATTGATCGGACAATTGGGAAAGGGGAAGATCAACCAGGTCGCCTGGGCTCCAACCTCAACCGGTGCAGCGAACCTTATTGCGGCAACAACCGGGGGTTTCTTCTTTCTTGACCCGTTTACCGGTTCAGAAGCGAATTCCATTTTCTTGAAAACCAGCATTAACAGCATGGCGATCAGTCCTGATGGATCCAGAATTGCCACCAGTGGAATGGATAATTCCTTAACGGTCTGGAAATATGGCACAAGCGAAGTTCTTGTTTCCATTGATACGGGAGGGAACCGAATCAACAGCCTGTCCTTCAGCCCCGACGGCTCGCAAATATTTGGCGGGGGATTGAATGGCAACATCTATATTTGGAATACGGCAGACGGTTCTCTTCAACGCCAACTCGAAGGCGACGGAAACATCATCCGCTCACTTCAGGTAAGTCCTGACGGACAGCTTGTTATTGCGGGTTCTGAGGGGAAGACCCTATCAATGTGGATGGTTACTTCCGGTTTGCGGTTCATCTCATTGACTGCACACTATAAAGCTATCAACCAGATCGCAGTCAGCCCGGATTCAAAAATTGTGGCATCCTGTAGCGATGACAACACCTTTATTCTCTGGGATGCTACAAATGGGAAACAAATTCGGCTTACATCTGTTGCTTCGGCAGTAAAAAGCGTGCTGTTCACAAAAGATAATCTTTCGATCATTACCGGTGAGCAGGATGGGACTATTTCCATGTGGGACCTGGAAACCGGTAAACTGAGCAAGACGATCGGCAAGGTTCCTGGTGAAGTAAATACCCTTTCCTTTAATGAAGACGCTTCTTTAATGGCAATTGGAGCCAATACGCTGCATGTCTGGCGTCCAGCCGATGATGCGCTTGTCGCCCCATTTAAAGGGTTTACCTTCTCGGTTACCAGCCTGGCATTTAACCGTGATTCTTCGATCATAGCAATCGGAAATCATGATGGCCTCATCACACTTTGGAATCCACAAACCGGATCACAAATTGCCCTGTTGGAAGGGCATACGGACGAAGTAACCACGTTAAATTTCAGTACGGATGGGCGGTATCTCGCTTCTGGTGCAATGGACAACATAATTATCATCTGGGATATCAGCAGCGGGCAGAAAGTCTATATGCTACGAGGCCATAGTGGTGGTGTTCGTTCTGTCATTTTCAATAAAGATGGCAGCCGGTTTGCTTCAACAGGCGGATGGGTGGACATTACCTTGAAGATGTGGGAAATGGCAACTGGATCTCCGCTGTACAACATTACCGGATTTACTAAAGGGGATATTGAATTGGTATTACGTCCAGGTACAGATATGCTGGCATCCGCAGGTGGAGATGGCATTATCCGGGTCTGGAATTTTGAATCCCGGCAATTGATCTCGTCGATTGAAAAACATGGACGCGCCATCCGCAGCCTGGCCTTCAGCATTGATGGAAACAGGCTGGCATCTTCGAGTGAGGATGGAAACACCTATGTCTGGGAAACAGGTGGATGGTCATTGATACGTGGAGTCAATTCGAAAGGTTCAAACGATCTGGCGTTTTCCATTGACAATCAGGTCCTTGCAGTAGCCGGTGAGGGTATTGAATTCTGGGATATGACGAACGGAAACCTGCTGACTGAAATCCATGGAACTTCGGGTACGCTCACCAAACTGGCTATATCTCCTGATGGTAAGGTTCTTGCAGGAGGATCTACAGACGGGACTGTTCACCTATATGGAATAAAACAATAAATCTTTGTTTCAGGTTAAAATTAGACCTGAACAGATTCTTATTAAGAATTGCTCAAGTTTTCAAGGAGGAGTTTCGCATGAATAACAACGATAAATCAGTTTGGGATGGCGTTATCCTTGTGGCGTCGTATCACTTTCTTATGGCTGTTGTTTGCTTGCTTGGTGCAGCTGCCACTATAGTGTTTGCCATTATCCCCAATCTAATGGTTGCATCAACAAATCCACAATCGGTCTTCCTGCCTGTAATTGGTGCATTCTTCGGATTGGTACTTTGCATCTGGTATGCTTCGATCGGTTCAGGTCTGATCCGTCTGAAAAACAGTGCCCGCATGGGAGCTGTATTTCTTGCCTTATTCGGTGCTGTTGGTGGATTGTTCGTCCTTCTAGGGGCGGGTATCCCTGTTATCAACAGTTTGCTTCCTGATGTTGGTGCAGTGACTGGTGCAGCCGTAGCCAGTATCTGTGGCTATTCATTGATGACCTTCCTGGATATCATTGTTCTCATCTTTCTGTATTCCACGAGAGTGCGCGCGGTTTTTTACGGTGAACCCTGGACACCTGAGTCAGATAATGTTCCCGGGTTGAGCACAGTGCTTCGGGCTGCGATCTTTGGTGTTCCGATGAATTCAACAAACGTTTCAACGAATACGATGCCTTCACCGGCAGCTCCTCCCTCGATCGCCCCTGTAGCTTCGCAACCTGCTTCATCACCTGCTCCCAAACGGGATACATCTCCTATAACTCCGATTGATGACTTGGACACTCCGGGAGATTTATTCACCGAACCGGCTCCAAGAAAACATTAAAAACGAATGGAACCAAGTAGAGGCTGACATTCCACTGTCAGCCTCACTTTATCGGCAATCTGATTATTGATTAGACACTCTATGGGGTTCATGAATAAATCGAATTTCTTCAATTCACTTCCATTAATCGCAATAACCTTACTCTTGATCAGGTTATTTGTGGTCGTAATTTTGCTGGTATTTCTTTTTTCCAGTTTGAGTTTTCAAAGTATCCCTGAACCGCCTACTTCTGAACCGTTTACTCCTGAATCTGTGCAACCCATACCAACCAGTACAATTGAAATCCCCCTCAGTGTATCTCCTGGCGATGCAGTTTTTGCCAATAGCGAGTGGGGCGATACACTAACCAAAACACCTTATGTTAAACCGACTGAATTCATTATTCCAACCAGAATTCCTTCAGCGACGATTGAACCAAATTCCGAAAATAGCACTGTTTTGGTCAGGCCAACGGAGGTTATGATCCACACCCCACTGGATGGCTTCACAATTGATGACCTCCCCGGATTGATCTCACAGGAATTTAAAGCCCCGGCCCCCGGCGAAGACACGGGGCATCACGGTGTTGATTTCGCATTCTGGAATCGTGAGAATAAACCGATTCTGGGTGTCCCCATTCTGGCTGCATTTCCCGGTAAAGTCTCCATGGCAGGGCAGGATGAAAAACCTCCATACGGTTATGCTGTAATGGTTGAAACACCGCTGGATGTAGTACCACAAAATCTTCTTCAGGCTATCAAAATTCCTTCACAACCCGTTGGAGCTTTAATCAATAATAAGTTAAATTGCCCGGATCTGACCCAAGATCAGTGGAATACCACATCAAAATCTCTATATACACTGTATGGTCACCTGATACAACCGGCACCTTTCAATAATAATGATCAGATAGAATCCGGCCAGACACTCGGGTATGTTGGCAATTCAGGTTATTCCAGCGCACCCCATTTGCATCTGGAGATGCGTATCGGGCCATCCGGGGCAACTTTCAATAATATGGGGCACTACGACCCGATTACCAGTGACGAGGACAGGCACAATTATTGCAACTGGCGTATCAGTGGTGTTTTCCAATTGTTTGATCCAATGGATCTTTACAAGGTTGTTATGGCATCAAATTAGACCGTTTGGAACACCAAAATTCAGCTGAAAACGTCGGCGCATGAAATCAAAACCAAAAGCCAAACTGGTACTGTATTTATTGATACTGTTTATCATGGCAAACTTAGCCGTGACAGCCTACTTTCTGTGGCCGGTCCTGGAAACAGAGTACAACCCCACACCGACTTTCACCTTCCCTCCTACGGATGTTCCAACCTCCACCCCCAGCCCGACGGAACTAATTCCTTCAGAAACTCCGACCGAAACACCTACCCCCACCGAAGTTCCCCCAACTCTCACACCTACCATACCAAGTGCAAATTACCTCGGGATAGCCGAAAACGGCGCTATCATACTTTCACTGGCAGATGGACCATACTTCCATTTATTTGCCTATCATCCACAATATCTTCCTTTGTTGCGTCTCACAAGCGAAGCCGCTGATGACATTCACCCTGCCATCAGTCCGGATGGGACCAGGATCGTTTTTAGTTCTCATCGAACCGGTTATTGGGACCTGTTTATCCTGGAATTGCAGACTAACAACATTATTCAACTGACATCATCATCTGAGTACGAGGGGTCGCCAACCTGGTCACCGGATGGGCAATGGATTGCGTACGAATCCAATGCCAAAGGCAACCTAGATATCTACCTTCTGGAAGTTCCGCATCCGGAAAATGCACCCCTGCAATTGACCGATGATCCCGCTACAGACCACTCTCCAAGTTGGATGCCCGGCGAAAATGGCCGGCAGATCGCTTTTGTATCAGACAGGTCCGGCGAATCAGAAATCTGGCTGGCGCGTCTGGATAATTTTAAAGAACGGTTTATTAATATCAGTCTCGATACAGATAGTAAAGACACACAACCAGTCTGGTCACCAGATGGACGCTTTGTTGCCTGGTCCAAGGATACAATGGGTGACCATGCTCTGGTATCCTGGGATATCACCAATCCGAATAATCCGGCAAAACCCGTGGGGACTGGTGATTGGCCTGTATGGAATCCTGATGGGACATCGCTCTTATCCCGTGTCAATCAACCCAACCTGACAGCGATTGCCTCGTACGAATCCGGAACAGGGATCATGAATATCCCCTTGATCCGCATGCCAGGACCACTGCAGGGCTTGGATTGGAAAAAAGCAGGCCTTCCTGATGCCCTCTCTCCACGGTTGGCTGAAGCGCCATCACCAATGTCAGAACCTCTCTGGAGACCTGTACTGATACATGATCCCATGCCCGAAGGTACACGGGGTTTAATCCAACTTGATGGTGTAGCCGCACCATATCCCTCCTTATTGGATAGTGTGGATGATTCATTTTCCACCCTCCGATATCGAATTGGAGATCAGATCGGTTGGGATTTTCTCAATAGCCTGGAAAATGCATTCGTTGATAAAGACACACCCTCAGACCCCGGGACTACCTATTCATGGCTGAATACCGGACTTGGAATATCAGTCAACGAATTGCCCTTGAACTCGGGATGGATGGTCCTCGTGAAAGAGGACTATGGAAATCAGACATACTGGCGGGTTTATCTAAAGACCCGCAACCAGGATGGTTCCCAGGGGAAGCCAATCACAGACAGGATCTGGGATATTAATGCCCGAAATAGAGGTGATCCAACTGTCTATGAAAAAGGCGGAAAAGAAACAAATGTCCCTGATGGATACTGGGTCGATTTTACAGAATGGGCAGGCCGTTATGGATGGGATCGTGTTCCGGCGTTATCGAACTGGATAACGTACTACCAGGGTGCGCGTTTTGGAATGTTTGCTCATACCGAAGGACTCGATTTAAATACGGCTCTTGAACGCATGTACCCCGGCGAACCATTCTCATGGATATCCGTCAGGGCAACCATTACACCACTGGCCACTGATAAAGTCCCGAATCCCACATCCACTCCGGTTACTGGTGATTAGGCAAGATTGGTAACAATATGAAGACAAGTTTTTCTCATATAAGAGCTTCGTTTATGTTTGGACTGTTGTCTGTTCTCATTGTGCCCTCTTGCTCAACCTATTTGACCGTTCCTGAAGTAGAGGCAGCGATCTCCACTTCGATCCCGCCGACGGAAACTCCCCTACCCACAGGTACGATTGAATTAGCCTGGCCGACGATTTCGCCTACTCCCACTGTCTTCCTTACAGAAACACCGACCATTGAACCTACGGCTACCGGGACAATAACGCCGGCATTCACACCTACCATGAATATGGCAACCGTTGCGCCAACCATTGATCAGATAAAAAGCCTCCCCCTTGAAATCACATTTCCCACTGAAGCGCCAATCGAAGAATTAAATTGGCGCCCGCCGTTGTATCCGATCCCCTGGGCTTTAAATGAACATGACCATTTTTACTTTTCACGACCTATTTCAGCCAATACAGTCAATTGGCCGCTCTGGAACTACCGGTACGGTGGCATATATGAGACCTGGGAGGGTGTTGTTCACACAGGGATTGACATTGATGCCCCAATCGGGACTCCAGTAAGGGCTTCTGCTCCGGGAAGGGTAGTCTGGTCGGGTTATGGTGTTTATGCTGGTAAGCATGACAGCCAGGACCCATATGGCATCGCGGTAACCCTTGAACACGATTTCGGTTTTAAAGGTGAAAAACTATACACAATTTACGCTCATATGAATGAAACCTATGTTGAACCAAATCAGATGGTCAACGCCGGTGACATTTTAGGTATCGTAGGTGAAACGGGTGCTACAACCGGTCCTCATCTCCATTTCGAAATTCGGTGGAAACAAAATATGTTCAACAGTACCTTGAACCCGGAACTATGGTTGGCTCCACCCCAGGGTTGGGGCGTTCTTGCCGGGCGGGTAATGAATACATCCGGGTCACTCTATACTTCGCAGGAAATCACAATAGAACAAGCCGACCGTAAACATGCGTGGATCGTGCGTACATATGGTGATAAATACGTCCATGGCGACCCATACTATGCTGAAAATCTTGTGCTCAGTGATTTACCGGCCGGTGATTATATTATTCACATTGACTATGACAATATTAAATACTTCTACAACATTACGGTTCAACCTGGAGCAGTTACCTACTTCCGATTCAAGGGTAAAGAAGGGTTTTACACCGATCTACCCAGGGATGATGGGTTTTCACCGGTTCCTGATGAATAAAAAAGATGATATACAAAAGTAACCGCCTGATCATTCTCAGGCGGTTACTTTATCATTTTCTAAATATCCAACAATCCTCGAATGAATGGTTTCTTAAAATGTATGCGAATCACCCGGCGTTTTCTCGCCTGTAGCGTTTCAAAATCTCCCAGAGCTTGTGCAGCTTCCAGAACACTGAAAGGCATACCCCACCCTGGAATTTCTGCGTCTCCTGACGGTTCGGCTGTGATCTCAATAAATACTCCACTGTTCGGTCCACCTTTGTGAAGCTGACCTGTGGAATGTTGGAAGCGCGGACCATATCCCAACGTAGTGGCAGTAACGGTTTTCTTTGTGATCGCGCTCCTGAGTTTGGTTAATTCATTCAGGGTCTTTTCATTCCTGGGAATGTACGCGTTTATGCCCACATAATCGCCTACTTCCACTTTTTTCAAGAATAAGTTGATCACATCAGCCAGACTTCCAGCGTTTGCAGCACATTCCATTTGATTACCAAATACGGCTGCTATGTCGTTTTCCCAGAAAGGTTCTTGATTTTGAAGCTTTCCTTCCTTCACAAAGTCATCTGTCAATTGTTTCGTTCTGATTTTGCTTTCCTGAACATCAGGTTGATCAAACGGATTCACTTGCAAAAGACAGCAGGCAACAGCAGTGGCAACTTCCCATTGTACAAAAGCTCCACCCAGATCGTAATTCGATTCCCACGGGATCACCAGTAATGGATGTCCGGCTCGTTTTACTTTAGCTGCCCGCCGATCCATCTTTCCGTTCAGGCGCAGGTAGATAAAAACTCTGTCAGTCGAGTAGAAGTCAAGTTTGGGTTCATTATCGACAGGTACAATCCCCTTACCCTCTTTGCCGGAGCTTTCAGCAATCAATTGCTCAACCCATGGGCCAAAAGCGGATAGTTCCGGGTCAGCGATTATCGTGACTTTATCTTTACCCCTTAAAACGCCGGCTCCCATAAAAGCTCCCAGCATAACACCCGGATTGCGGCTGATGGAAGATTTCGGCGAGCATAAGTGCCCAATTTCACTGGCGAAGCTCAGAAATTTTTCGGTATTGTGCCCCATCAAAACGGACGGTGCCAATCCGAACATGGTCAATGCGGAATAGCGTCCGCCCACTTCCGGATCACTCAACAACACAGTCCGGAAGCCACGCTCTTCCGCGACTTTTGCCAGGCTTGTACCGGGATCTGTTATGGCGATGAAATGGCGTCCTGCTTTCTTTCCAAGGGTTATTTGTGCTTTTTCCCAGAAGAAATCCATGAAAGCGTTGCTTTCACTGGTTCCTCCAGATTTTGAACCTACGATAAACAGTGTCTTCTTCAAAGATGCCCATCGGGCTTCGGTCAATACCTGATCAGGGTTTGTCATATCAAGGATGCGGAGTTCCATTCCTCCATCACCAGTGCCCAGAATACTGGCCATGGTTTCCACTCCCAGCGATGAACCACCCATCCCCAGCAGCAGAATCCGTGACATGCCTTCATCTTTGCATTCCGCCAATAACGGTTTTATCTCTTCGACGATGGATTTTCCCTTCTCGGGCGCAGCAAGCCATCCCAACCGTCTATAAATCTCTTTTTGACCTTCAGGATCATTGGTCCAGAGGGTTGCGTCTTTGTCATACATCCTCCTGACAAAATCCTTCTCTTCGAGCAATTTTATGGCTGTTTCCACCGAACCTTCAAGCAATCCCATGTTTTTGCGGAATTCTTTGGAGCGTTTTTCAATGGTTTTCAGCAATTCCTTATATGATCCAATAAAGGATTTCACACCCTCGTCTTCCAGTTCAGCAGATACATCGGACATATTGATCCCGATGGCAGCCAGATCTGTCAATACCTTCCTTGCTTCCGCCTGTCCGTTTGAAGCACCTTTTCCTACCACCCCATGATCCTTGAATGCGGTTACAGTGGCCGGCGGCATGGTATTGACGGTATTTTCTCCGATCAATTCTTCCACATAAATTACATCCCTGTAGGATGGGTTCTTTGTACTTGTAGAAGCCCATAAGGCGCGTTGAGGACGTCCACCTTTGGCAGCCAATTTCTGGAAACGTTCAGAAGAAAAAATGTCGTTAAATTTGCCAAATACGTCTTTGCAGGTTGCAATAGCCGCTTTCCCCATCAGGTTTCCTGCCAGTCTGGCATTGGCATTGCCTGATTCGGCGATTGCTTTTACTCGTGGATCCACCTTCGTATCAATACGGGAAACAAAGAAGGATGCCACCGAGGCAACATGATCTATTGGTTTTTTCGCTTTTAGCCGTTTTTCCAATCCCTTCATATAAGCATCTGTGACGGCAATATAACGTTCCGGTGAAAAGATCAATGTGACATTGACATTGATACCCTCAGCAATGACTGACGTTATGGCCGGCAGACCCTGCACAGTTGCCGGTATCTTGATCATTACATTTGGGCGGTCAAGCAGGTTCCACAACCATTTCGCCTGTTCAACGGTCTTCTTTGTACTTCGCGCCAGTTTTGGGCTGACTTCCAGGCTCACATATCCGTCAGCTCCATTCGTCCGGTCATAGATGGGACGGAAGAGGTCTGCTGCTTTCCGAATGTCCTCAATCGCCAGTTGAAAAAAGATCGATTCGGGGTCATTCCCGGCAAGAGCCATTGGCTGAATTGTCTCATCATAGATGCGTGAACCACCAATGGCGTTGTTGAAAATGGTAGGATTGGATGTTACCCCGGTGACATCCCCATCAGAAATCAATTTTTCCAGACCGCCATTTTTCAGCTGCCTGCGGTCAATATTGTCAAGCCAGGGTGATTGACCTGCGTCTACCAACTGTTGCAAACTGGATTTTGCCATATACATCCTTCTTTCTGAAAATTCCACTTATATCCAGCGGAGTAAATTGCATATTTATTTTTGTAGTTATTCTTGTTATTCTTCCAAATACCCGGACATTCCTGTCCGGGTATTCGTGTTGTTCAATTTATTGTAGTATGTTTTTCCAGAGAAAACAGCCACATTGCCGTATAGTCCGCAAAAAATCTGATACATGCAATCCAATCTTTCCAGAAATACTGGCGGGAAATACATCCGCCTTTATTCACATGGATTAATCCAGAAGTTTTTTGGCCTCTTCGACCACATGATCAATGGAAAATCCGAATTTTTCCATAACAACTTTCCCTGGAGCGGATGCACCAAACCGGTCAATTCCAATAACCGTACCTGTCTGACCGACCCACTTTTCCCAGCCAAATGTTGAACCGGCTTCTACCGCAACGCGTTTCGTTAGACCGGATGGTAATACAGATTCCCGGTATTCAGCGGATTGCTCCTTGAAAAGTTCCCATGATGGGAATGAAACCACACGGACACCCCGACCTTCATCAGCGAGCTTCCGGGCAGCATCCAGAACAAGACTGACCTCGGACCCACTGGCCATCAGGATGATTTCAGGTTTTTTCCCACCCAGGTCAGCCAGAACATATGCGCCTTTATGCAGACCGCCAGCCGGGGCTACTTCCTTGCGATCCAGGGTGGGTAAATTTTGACGGCTAAGAGCCAGAACAGTCGGCCGTTTTGTATTTGATAAAGCAGCGTGCCAGGCTTCAGCCGTTTCGTTGGCATCAGCGGGGCGTAAAACCAGCATGTTCGGAATCACACGAAGGGAAGCGATCGTTTCAACCGGCTGATGAGTCGGACCATCTTCACCCAATCCGATGCTATCATGCGTGAAAATCCAAATGGATGGCATATGGGATAGGGCTGAAACTCTCAATGCTCCCCGGCAATAATCAGCAAACACCAGGAATGTCGCGCCATAAGGGCGGATACCTCCGTGAACTGCCATTCCGTTCACAACGGATGCCATGCCATGTTCGCGGACACCAAAATGGAAATTTTTTCCTTCACGGTGGTCAACCTGGAATGCGGGGCTGCCATTGATCCAGGTGTTATTGCTTGGAGCCAGGTCAGCAGAGCCGCCGATCAACTCTGGTATGGTTCCAGCCAGGGCATTGATCACTTTTCCTGAGGCGACCCGGCTTCCCATGCCTTTTGCATCCGCATCAAACACTGGAAGTGCTTTTTCCCAACCTTCCGGTAATTCACCAGAAATCCGGCGGTTTAATTCCACGGCTTCTGTCGGAAAGGCGCTCTTGTAGCTTTCAAAGCGTCTATTCCATTCCGCTTCCATTTTCTTTCCACGGCTCACGCACTTTTTGAATTCACGGACAACATCATCCGGAATAAAGAAGGATTCCTTTGGCCAGCCAAGGTTCTCTTTGGCGGCCATCAATTCTTCCTCACCTGCAGGTTCTCCGTGAGCTTTATGGGTTCCCTGTTTATTGGGAAGACCATATCCAATTATCGTCTTGCACATGATCAATGATGGACGGGGATCTTTCTTCGCTTTTTTGATAGCCCGGTCAATCTTGGCTACATCATTTCCATCATCTACTTTAATAACCTGCCAGCCATAGGCTTCAAACCGTTTTCCACGATCTTCAGTGAAAGCCAATTCAGTTGAACCGTCGATAGTAATTCCATTATCATCATAGAAACAGATGAGTTTCCCAAGTTTCTGGTGTCCGGCAAAGCTGGCAGCTTCAGACGCCACACCTTCCATCAGGTCACCGTCTCCGGCAATTACGTACGTAGTATGGTCAATTATGTCATGGCCGGGTTTATTATAAACTGCCGCCAGATGAGCTTCAGCCACAGCCATGCCGACGGCGTTTCCCACACCCTGTCCCAATGGGCCGGTCGTGGTTTCAATGCCAGGAGTCAGTCCGACTTCGGGATGACCGGGTGTCAGTGAGCCCCACTGCCTGAATTGTTTGAGTTGTTCCAACGGCAGGTTGTAACCGGTAAGGTGAAGCATACTGTAAAGTAGCATCGAACCATGTCCACCGGACAGTACAAAACGGTCCCGGTCAAACCATTGCGGGTTCTTTGGATTATGGCGCAGATGTTTTGTCCATATTGTATAGGTAATGGCGGCTGCACCCATGGGCAAACCCGGGTGACCGGAATTAGCTTTCTGTACCCCATCAGCAGATAAAAATCGGATGGTATTGATCGCGCGTTCTTGAAGAGTGGAATTCGACATGCTAACCTCGATTTTATGTATTAATTTGAGCTATTTTACCATGTCGACCCAATATACATAAATTTTATCGCCGGCAATGTGCCTATACGAATACAACCTGGTCATTATTTACTTTCGTATAATCAATCCATTTGGATACTTTTTAACAGTTCCCCTTAATCCATACTAATCCGGTTTAAACGCAAACTGTTGGTCACCACAAACACGCTGCTGAATGCCATGGCTCCGGCTGCCAGAATGGGTATCAGTAATCCAAATGCGGCCACCGGGATCAGGATCACATTGTAAATAAACGCCCAGAATAGATTTTGCCGGATGGTCGCCAGGGTACGTTGAGATAGCCGTATAGCCCTCACAACACCGGTCAATTCCCCGCTGATCAATACCACGGGCGCTGAGGCTATGGCAACGTCCGTTCCGGTTCCAATGGCTATTCCCACATCCGCCTGTGCCAGGGCTGGAGCGTCATTGATGCCATCACCTACCATGGCAACAGCTATCCCTTTTTTTTGGATGCGCTTCACTTCATCGGCTTTCTGCCCTGGAAGGACATCCGCAAGAACAACGTCCACACCCACCTGCCGGGCAACTGCCTCTGCCGTCTGATGATTGTCTCCTGTGATCATGGCTACTTCCAACCCCATCCTGTGCAGGGCACTGATGGCTTCGACGGAATCTTTCTTTATGGTGTCAGCCACCACAATAATCCCGGCGGGGTTCCCATCTACAGCCACAAGCATGGTTGTTTTGCCTTCAGACTGGTATTGTTTGATCCTTTCGTTAGTACCGTTCCAGCGAATTTGATTGGCATCCATAAATCTGGAATTTCCCACCAGTACATGGCGTTCCTCGATTATGCCCTGAACTCCCTGACCGGTAATGGATGCAAAATCCTTTACCGGTGCAGTTTTTAAACCCCGGCCTTGAGCTTCCAAAACAATGGCTTCTCCCAGAGGATGTTCACTGTTCCTTTCCAATGAAGCAGCCAGCGTTAACAATTCTTCTTCACCCACTCCATTTTCAACGAACAAATCGGTTACCGATGGTTGCCCGCGGGTGATCGTTCCGGTTTTGTCAAGAATGACCATTTTGATGGATCCGGCTTTTTCCAGCGCCTCGGACGATTTGATCAGAACTCCCATGGTCGCGCCCTTTCCTGTGCCGACCATAATAGCCGTGGGAGTCGCCAATCCCATGGCACAGGGGCAGGCTATAACCAGCACCGCGACCATATTAATGATCGCCCGGGTCAATGGTGTGACTTCAGAACCTGCCGGGATAACCGGTCCAAAGACCATCCATCCGAAAAATGTCAATAAAGCCAGAACGATCACCACCGGAACAAAAATACTGGAAACCTGATCGGCAAGCTTCTGGATCGGGGCTTTGCTGCCTTGTGCTTCTTCAACAAGGCGGATGATCTGTGAGAGAACCGTTTCCCTTCCGACCTTTTTTGCTTCATACGTGAAAGAACCCAACCTGTTGATGGTGGCTCCAACAACCATATCTCCCGGTGCTTTTTCCACCGGCAGCGATTCCCCGGTAAGCATGGATTCATCCACCGAGGAATGGCCTTCAACCACGATTCCATCCACTGGAAGTTTTTCTCCCGGACGAATGATTACAAGGTCACCTACCCGGACCTCTTCAACCGGTAACTCCATTTCTTTTCCATTCTGGATGATCCTGGTTGTTTTTGGACGCAATCCCATCAATTTCTTGATAGCCTCGCTGGTGCGTCCTTTGGCTCGTGCTTCAAGATATTTCCCAAGCTTGATCAATGTAATGATCACAGCGGCTGTTTCGAAATAGACGTGCCCGTCCATTAATCCAAAAGCAATGGGGAGGGAATAGAAAAAAGCGGTGGAAGAACCCAGCGCAACCAGAACATCCATGTTGGCCGAGCCGTTTCGTAGTGCGTTGTACGCGCCGGTGTAATACTGCTTGCCCACATAGAACTGAACCGGAACAGCCAATGCCAGCAGGACCAACCGGAACCAGATTGAATGGGTGACCGAAAATGGAATAACACCCAGATCTCCAGTCATGGATAAAATAAACAATGGAGTGGAAAAAAGGATCCCAATGATTAAAAGATGTTTCTGATCATCGATCTCCTTTTTTCTGGCCAGCCCCTCAATGTCATCATCAATCTCACCTTTTTCCACTGGCTGAAATCCTGCAGAAATAACAGCCTTCAGGATATCCGTTCGATCAACAACCGTTGGAATAAAGTTGATTTTTACCGACTCTGAAGCCAGATTGCTTTTCACAGCCAGAACACCATTTATGGAAACAAGCTGTTTCTCAAGTCGATTGGCATCTGACTGATCGCTAAGACCCTGGACGATCAGTTGAATTTCTCCGGACGCAATCCCGTATCCCGCTCGTTCGATCCGGGCAACCAGTTTTTTTACATCCGAAACCGCCGGATCATAGTCAATCGTTGCCCTTTCATTGGAAAGGTTGACAACAGTCGACTGTACCCCTGGTTCTTTCTTCAGATTTCGTTCAACGGTAAACACACAATTCGCGCATGTCATCCCTGTAATTGGCAGGATGACCTGTTTTTTTGTATCCATGGCTAAGAAGGATATCCGGTTATTCGGCCGGATAGTTTATCTCTGCGAGTAGTGATCGTATTGAAGCTTCCGTTGCCGGTTCTCCGATAACTACGCTGATTTTCTTTGTCACAACATCGCCTTCAACACTGGAAATGCCTTCCAATTCTGAAAGTTCATTTTTTATAGTATTTACACAATGCCCACAATTTATGGCAGGGATGGAAAATGTTAAAGTTTGCATAATCTGTCTCCATGTACGGTTAAAAAAATCACTTCTAATGGTTGGTTTTTTCGAAAATTTCGTGAATTTCCTTTAGTACTCTTTCCCTTTCAATAGGGTCATCGCCACGAATGGCGGTAATGACACAAGAATTTAAATGATCATCCAGTATTCCGGAACTGATCTTGCCCAGCGCTGCCTGGGCTGCCTGTATCTGGTGGATTAAATCAATACAGTAGGCATCATCCTCCACCATTCTCTCAATTCCACGAATATGGCCTTCAACATTTTTTAAACGCAAGAGAGCATCTTTTTTCATCTTTTCCTTACCCCCCCCGGGTGGGATGGGTATATATTGATTATATTGCGTCCATTACGGATAGTCAACTCTAAATTTAATGTAAATGTTCACGGTCTCGGTTGAACGGCTTGGTTATTTGATTTATACTGATTTAAATATAAAAATGACCGTTGCCAAACAGGTCATATCATCTGGCTGATAAAAGGTCTACATGGAAAAACCGGCATCAATCTCACAACTTCTTGCCAACCTGAGCGATCTTCCTGCCATGCCTGATGTGGCGCAGAAAGTTCTTGCTCTTATTCGAAATCCAAAAACAAATATGAACGAGATCGGGCAAATACTTTCATTGGATCAATCACTGGCCCTTCTGGTTCTTCGTTGGGCTAATTCTGCCTACTACGGATTGCGACACCCTGTGACCACAGTTAATCAGGCCGTTGTTGTTCTGGGGCAACAGGCTGTCCGGAATGTTATTCTTGCATCCACCATCGCAAGCATGATGGACCGGCCATTGAAAGGTTATGCTCTGGAAAAAGGCGACCTATGGCAGCATTCCATTGCCGTGGCTGGAGCAGCGCGGGAGATTGCCAAAGATAAAGGTCTTGAACTCGCTGAAGAAGCGTACACGGGTGGATTGCTGGCAGATATCGGGAAATTGGCTTTCGAATCACTCATCCGGGATGTTGACCTGTCAACTCCTGAATGGAAGGATAAATCCTTTTCAGATCTTGAAGAGGAATATTTCGGTATTGATCATGCCATTCTCGGAGCGGAGCTGGCACGCCGTTGGAATCTTCCCCCGCGCCTGCTGGATGCCATTGCCCATCACCATGAACCGGAAAATTCCAAAGAAGGCCGCCCGTTGGCGTATGCCGTTCATCTGGCTGATTATGTCATAATGATGCTGGGGATCGGAATAGGTCGTGATGGTCTTCAATACCATCTTGATCCGGCCGCGATCGAATATTATAAGTTTACGGATCAGACTCTTGACCGCCTCACCGGGATCATCCCGGGATTTATCGAAGAATCCAATTCCATGATCAGGGCCGTTTCCATATAAAATGGCTGAACATGAGAATATCTATCAAAATGAAGCCGAGCGGTATCACGCCCTGGTTTCATTTGAAGATTATGAGCAGAATTTATCAAAGATATTGACCTCGCTGATCCTCCCCGGGCAAACAATTCTGGAATCCGGTTCCGGAACCGGCCGGGTAACTGACATGCTTTTCCATCATGCTTCAGACCTGGTCAGTTTTGATCTGTCTTTCCCCATGCTTTCTTATGCCCGCAGAAGATCACACTCAGAGGTTTCGGCTTTTCGGGGGTTCGCCTGTTCAGATCATCGCTTCCTGCCTGTGGCGAAAACTACTTTTGACATAGTGATTTCAGGTTGGAGTGTGTGTTATCTGGCGACCTGGCAAAAGGATGACTGGGTCGAATCAGTGCATCAGGCACTGCGGGAATTTCTCCGTGTGTTGCGCCCGGAAGGGTTGATAATCCTTATCGAAACACTCGGGACCGGTAAAACCTCACCGGAACCACCACTTCATATGGTGGAATACATAAAATTACTGGAAAAAGCCGGTTTTTTAAGGCAATGGATCCGCACCGATTATCATTTTCCTGATATGGAAACTGCCCGTGAGCTGACGAATTTTTTCTTCGGCCGGGCAATGATCGAAAGTATTGAGAATACTCTTGATCCAGTTCTTCCGGAATGTACGGGCATCTGGACATGCAAAGCCAGTGAACTCACAACGTATCTTCGCGGGTAAAGTCAATCACCTCATATTTTGAGCCATTGAGATCTAGGAACCGCAGAAGATCTCTCACGTTGATTACGAGGGTTGCTGTATTCACATTCGGATGAAAACCTGCCGTATCTGCATCGAATATGGTTTTGTCCAGAAGTACGGTTACCTCGTGATGCGTATCATAAACCAGCCCGAATGGGCTCACTGCTCCTGGTTGAACACCCAGATACCGGAATAACCTTTGATTGGATGCGAAGCTCAGCCGGCCGGAATGGTATTTACGCGCCAGGTTGGTCAGGTTGATATCAGTTTCAACACGCAATACAACCAGGTAGTGGCGTTTTCCCGGTTTATCCCGTAGGAATAGATTCTTACAATGTGCACCCGGATGAAGGTCACTGTACTTTTCTGCTTCCAGCACAGTCGCCACGGGTGGATGCTCAAATCGCTGATAGGCAATATTCATTGAATCCAGGGTTTCCAGAACTCTGGTCTCTTCAGGGGAAATTGGCATAATCCTATCCAACAGTCAGAATAATGATCCCGCCAATGGTCAATAACATCCCAAGAGCGGTCTTGAATGTAAATACTTCACCACCCAGGATCAGGCCCATCAGGGCACCGAATAATGGCGAGGTGAATGCAATGGGCATAACCTTGCCCAGTGGTGCTCCTTTAATGGCAAGGTAATAACACAACATACCCACCGAACCGGCTACTATTCCGCCTCCAATAACCATGTATAGCAGGGCTTTTGTTCCGGCAGCCGGAATCTGTTTCCATTCAGGGAAACTCACCACCCCAAGGACGATCAACGCAACGGCTGTGCGGATTGTGATTCCAACCTGTGGTGAAAGGTTTCCCAGATGCAGGCCTTTCTTTTCGAAATAACCACCGACACCCCAGGCAATCGCAGTCAACAATGCCAATAATTGAGGTTTCATGATTCGCCTTCTCCTTGCAAGATTTAATCCAATTTTAAAACTGATACCCAAATGTGGGGAAAACTACTTGAAATTGATACACGAAGTGGGTATAATGTGGGTATAAGTGGTAAGAAGTGGGTGAAAGTGGAATGCCGGTGACGCCGGCATTCCCCCTTAAGTAGAGGAAATAGAACTCATGTTCCTGGGACAGTACGAACACACCATCGATGACAAAGGGCGGCTCACCATCCCGGCGAGATACCGCGAATTATTGTCAGATGGTGCGTTCATCACAGAAGGCTTTGATGGGAACCTGATGATCCTCACCTCCTCCGCTTTCATGACCATATCGGATCGGGTCAACCGGATGAGCATGACAGATCCGACTGCGCGGGATTTAAAACGTATGATGTTCGGTCGTGCAACTCAGGCAGAGATCGATAAAGCCGGGCGCATGCTTATCCCGGCTTTTTTGCGGGATCGCGCAGAATTGAAGACCAATATTGTGGTTGTAGGTATGGGAGACTACTTTGAGCTCTGGGCGGCAGAAAACTGGCAGGTTCAAAACGAGCCCGCTCCATCCTCAGAAGCCAACTCCAGGCGTTTCGCCGCATTCGACCTATCGGTTCGGTGATATGCCCGAGCATTCTCCGGACCCGACCACTCCGCATTTCCCAGTACTTTACCAACCTTCTATAGATGCTCTTCAACCTCACGATGGCGGTCGTTATGTTGATGCAACCATAGGAGCCGGAGGACATGCTTCAGGAATTCTCCAAAGTTCTTCTCCAACCGGGTTGCTTCTGGGTTTGGATCGGGATGAAAACGCCCTGTCCATAGCCAGTCGGAAGTTGGCCGGTTTCAAAGATCGGGTCTTTTTGAAGCATTCCTCCTATGTGAATATGGAAACCGAGGTGGGTAATCTGGGGTGGACAGATATTGATGGGATTCTGATGGATCTGGGACTCTCATCCATGCAACTGGACACTCCCGAGCGCGGTTTTTCATTTCGCACAGACAGTCCATTGGATATGCGTTTCGATCCGACTTCCGGCATGAGTGCGGCTGATCTGATAAACACATTTCGCGAAGAAGAAATCTCCCGTATTCTGTGGAGTTTTGGCGAAGAACCAAAATCGCGCCAGATCGCCGCGGCAATAGTCCGCAATCGTCCGGTGTTAACCACCGGACAGCTGGCAGGATTGGTTTCCCGTGTGTATGGATCACATCGAGGAGAGCATCACCCGGCGACTCGAACCTTCCAGGCAATTCGTATTGCGGTTAATGATGAGCTTGGCGGATTGCAAAAGATCCTTCCTGTGGCAGTAACGCTTTTGAAACCTGGCGGCCGACTGGCAATTATCACCTTTCATTCGTTGGAAGACCGGATGGTCAAACAATTTTTCCAACGCGAAAGCCGTGACTGCCTGTGCCCGCCTTCCCAGCCTGTTTGTACATGCGGCCATAAAGCAATCATCCGGATGGTTCAGAGAAAACCGGTCAATCCGACGGCAGAAGAGATTCATTCCAACCCACGCTCCCGCAGCGCGAAACTCAGAATCGCCGAAAAGCTGTAACTGGCACATCCTTTGCAAAGAAAACCTAAATTATCCAATATCCAGAGAGACAAAACATGACAGCAATCACACATAAACTTGAACAGGCATATAGACAGGCTCCCTGGCGGACTCAGGTTCAGTGGAGCGGGATGTTCCTTCTGATACTGATCGCTTTTGTCATGATCGGCGGCTTATACCTCAGCATTTCCGCCCAGGCAGCTACAGCCGGTCTGGATATTCAAGATCTCCAGGTTGAAAAAGAAGAAACCGCCCGTCGGATGGCGGATTTGCGTAATCAGCTGGCGTACCTCTCTTCTGATGCCGTGATGGAATCCCGGGCAAAGGAAATGGGATACAAGCTGAATCGCATTGATGATCCGACCTATCTGATCATCCCCAACTATGCTGGACGTGAGAAAGCCAATCTAGCTCCTCCGCCGGGGTTGGATATGATCCCCTCACCGGTTCTGCGTCCGGCATACACACAATCTCTGTGGGAATGGTTGTTCCAGGGTGTATTAAGCTATACCGATCCAACGCTTGGAGTTTTGCCGTGAACCCAAAGCCATTCTTGCGCCTGAAAGTGATGGGAATCATGCTAACTGTTGCCGGCATGATGATCATCCTGCAAGTTATTCGTATTCAGAACAGCACGGCCGCCAAATCACTGAGCGCCGATGCGGTTCAAAACTACGATTATGAAGAACGAAAAATATACCCGGAACGGGGAAATATTTTTGACCGCTGGGGACGTCTTCTTGCCGGAAATAAAGAGGTCTATGAAGTCGGGGTTGATCTACGGTATGTAAAGAATCCAGAGACCATTGCTTCAATGGCAGCTGATGTGCTCGGTCTTGATTACAATTCTGTGTACAACAACCTGAAGAATGGCTATGCTCCTGGTGAAGTTGAATACTTGGTACTCTCTGATTTTGTAAGTCTCGACCAGGTTACTTCAATCAGTGAGACAAAAGAAAATTACAAAAGGTTGACGCCAATTGAAAAAGGGGGAAAGCTTCCCAGCCTTGAAGGCGTTATGTGGACAGCCCATCTCCAGAGGAGTTATCCGGAAAATTCACTGGCCTCCAATATTATTGGCTTCTATTCATATCGGGACCGCGACCAGGGGCGCGGATATTTTGGCGTTGAAGAGAAATATAACGATCTCCTCGCCGGTTCTCCGATCACAGTAAAAGTTCCGCGTGATCCATACAAGGCACGCGAGGTCCCTACAGTAGACCCCGGTGCGAGCATTGTGCTGACCATCGATAAAGACATCCAGGCGGATATGGAATCGATTGCGTCAAATGCCATGAAACGCAATGGCGCGACTTCCGTGACGATCATCGTAATGAACCCAAAAAATGGCGAAATCCTGGCCATGGCCTCTACACCCAACTTGAATCTGAACGAATACTGGGATTACGGGAAAATATTCCCCGACCCGACCCCGTATAACCGGGCTGTAGGTCAAACGTATGAACCGGGTTCGGTTTTTAAAGTTTTAACGATGGCCGCTGCCATTGATGCCGGCGCTGTAACCCCTGATACTCCCTTCCTGGATACCGGCGAAGTAGAGATCGGTGGATATACAATCTACAACTGGGACCGCAACGCATGGGGGCCGCAGACCATGACCACCTGTATGCAGCATTCCTTGAATGTCTGCCTGACCTGGGTCGCCCAGCAACTGGGGCCAACCCGCTTCTACGATTACCTGCAGGCATTTGGAATAGGACGTAAGACAAATATTGACCTTGCGGGTGAAGTAAACTTTCCCCTTGCCCTGCCCGGCGACGGGAACTGGTATCCCATCAACCTCGGTACTAATTCGTTCGGCCAGGGTGTTGCCACCACCCCGTTGCAAATGATCACAGCCGTTGGCGCATTGGCCAACGATGGCAAAATGATGGCCCCCCATATCCTGCAATCTGTTGTGGAGAATGGCCGCCAGTACAACAATACACCACAGGTCATTGGCAACCCGATCTCCGCGAAATCGGCGCGGACAATCACACAGTTGCTGGCAGTTTCGTTGGAAGAAGAAGCATCAGATGCATTGATTGAAGGGTATCGCGTGGCAGGGAAAACCGGTACCGGCGAAATCCCCAGCCCAAACGGCTATGTCAGCAATCTCACCAATGCATCATTCGTCGGTTGGGGTCCGGTCGATGATCCTCGTTTTGTGGTATACATCTGGGTTGAAAAACCCAAGAGTTCAATTTGGGGCTCCATTGTTGCCGCCCCGGTCTTCAGTCAGGTAGTCCAGAGTTTAGTGGTTTCCATGGATATACCACCAGATACAATCCGGCAAAGCCTGGCTCAGAAGTAGGTTTTTATATGTATACACTGGCTGATTTACTTGACGCACTAACAGGTAAAAAGATCAATGCATACCGCATGCGGATATCAGATGCGGTCATTGATTCTCGTCAGGCAATCCCGGCTTCCCTCTTTGTTGCTCTTCCCGGTGAACGGGTGGATGGGCATGATTACATAACAAACGCCTTTAATAGCGGCGCCATGTATGCCCTGATTGAAAAAGATGTCCCATCCAGTATGAGGGTAGTTGATCTTCGATCTCCCATACCTGATACGTTTGCATTACCGGAACCACCTTTTTGTTTGAGGGTTGAGAATTCCCTCCAGGCTCTTCAGCAGGCAGCATCCCATTGGCGCCGGCAATTATCTGCACGGGTTATCGGCATTACCGGTTCGGTTGGAAAATCTACAACAAAAGAACTTGTCGCCGAGGTTTTATCCGGCAAATACTCCGTTGTCAAAAATGCGGGCAACTATAACAACGAGATCGGCCTTCCATTGACCATCCTGCGAATGACACGCGCAACGGAAGTTGCCGTATTGGAAATGGGTTTCTATGTTCCCGGCGAGATTAAATTTTTGTGTGATCTGGCGCAGCCCAACGTGGGTATCGTCACCAATATTGGGACTGTTCATGCGGAACGTGCCGGTTCACAGGAAAGTATTGCGCGGGGCAAGGCTGAACTTGTAGAAAACCTTCCACAAGATGGGACAGCCATTCTGAATATCGATGATCCCTGGGTCCGGTGGATGGTTGACCGTTCCAACGCGCCTGTTCTTACATATAGCTCTGAACAGGCAGCCGACATTACCGCCACGGAAATAACCGGACATGGCCTCGAAGGTATCGAGTTTTCTCTTCATCACAGAAGTTTCTTCCGTCGTATTCAGGTACCCTTGATCGGGAAACATTCAGTCAATACTGTACTGCGGGCCGCAGCGGCTGGCATAACCATCGGTATGACCTGGGAGGAGATCATTGATGAGCTTCAATCCAGTACTGCACAACTCAGGTTGACGGGCATTCATACCCGTCAAGGCGCCCTGGTTTTGGACGACACATACAACGCTTCACCTGAATCGACAGTCGCAGCTCTGGACCTGTTGGCAGAAATTCCAGGCCATCATATTGCCGTACTGGGTGATATGTTGGAGCTTGGACCGTATGAAGAAACAGGACATCGGCTTGTCGGTGAAAAAGCATCCGTTACAGCTGATCAGCTGGTGACGGTTGGAAAAAGAGGACGCATTATCGCGGAAGGGGCTCTGGCACAGGGTATGTCAGGGTCTGTAGTTACAAGTTTGGATACTGTGCTGGATGTTGTAGATCTCTTAAAGTCACAATTGACCGATGGTGACGTGGTCTTGATCAAAGGCTCGCATGGTATGAGGATGGATCGAATTGTTTCGGAAATTGAGGCTTTCGCATGAAAGAAACAACACTTTCATTAACATTGACCGGATTAAGTTTCATGATGACTGTCATCTGGGGTGGACCGTTGATCAGGCTTCTGCACTATTTCCGGATTGGAAAATTGATACGCTTTGAAGGTCCAGACAGCCATATCACAAAGATGGGGACTCCAACCATGGGCGGTTGGATGGTCATCTTGCCCGTTGTCATGGTCACGCTATTAATGAATGCTTCAATCCTTTTTGGTTTGAGGATTTATTCCAGTATTATTTTTGTTCCTCTTACGGTTCTGGTTGGCTACGGTTTTCTCGGCGCGATCGATGATTGGGAAGGAATACGTGGACAGAGGATTGGCAAGGGGATGCGGGCAAGGACAAAATTCATTCTTCAGATCATCTTCGCCATTCCTGTTGCCATATTACTGCGGGATGTACTTCAAGCCCCACAGATGTTTTGGCCGGGAGTTTATGACTCATTTGACCTGGGGATTTGGTACTACCCGATTGCTGTTTTTATTATTGTTTCCTGTTCCAACGCCGTCAATTTTACAGACGGGCTTGATGGTCTGGCAGGGTTGATTTCTGCCATGGCTTTTGCCGCCTTCGGCATCATCGCACTGTTGCAAGGCCAGGATTTCATTGCACGCTTCTGTTTCACCATGGTTGGCGCGCTTTTCGGTTTTCTCTGGTTCAATGTTCATCCGGCTGAACTGTTTATGGGTGATTCAGGTAGTCTGGCTATCGGCGCAACCCTTGGAGTGATTGCTCTCATGACCGGCCAGTGGCTGCTCATTCCCATTATTGCCATTATTCCAGTCAGTGAAGCCCTCAGCGTTGTGCTGCAGATCATTTACTTCCGGTTAACGGGAGGAAAACGACTCTTCAAAATGGCGCCACTTCACCATCATTTTGAATTATGCGGTTGGAGCGAAACCCAGGTTGTACAGAGGTTCTGGCTGGTCTCGCTGATGTTCGCTCTGGCCGGTGTGGCGATTGCGATGGTATGAAAATGAAAAATTGGCGGAATGAAAACGTTCTGATTATTGGTGCAGCCCGTCAGGGATTGGCACTCACTCGCTATTTATGCGCGCAGAAGTGTAAAGTAACTCTTAATGACAGCCGAACCCCCGAACAATTGAAGAAAAACCTGGAACCATTAAAGGGGCTGCCTGTCCGGTTTGTTTTTGGCAGTCATCCAATTGATATTCTGGATGATGTGACCCTTGTTTGTATATCGGGTGGAGTCTCTCCGGAAATGCCGCTTGTCAAAGAAGCCCGCACACGAGGAATACCGGTATCCAATGATGCCCAGGTTTTTATGGATGTCGTGCCATGCAAAACGGTTGGTATTACCGGTTCAGCCGGAAAAACAACCACAACAACCCTGGTAGGTCGGATCTGCCGGGCTGGTGCAACTACCAACCAGACAATTTGGGTTGGTGGAAATATCGGCACTCCCATGATCTCTTTCATCGACCAAATCAGTCCATCCGACCTTGTGATCCTTGAACTTTCCAGTTTCCAGTTGGAATTGATGACATCTTCCCCCAACATCAGCGCGATCTTGAATATCACTCCCAATCATCTTGATCGCCACGTTACGATGGAAGCGTATAAATCAGCCAAACGCCGAATTATGGATTTCCAGAAAAGCGATGATTTTACCATTCTGTGCCGGGATGATGCCGGATCATTTGACCTGGCTCCTGACATTAAAGGGAATCTCATTACTTTCGGTTGGAACTACCCCATGGACCAGGTTCCAGGCACCTACTTGAAAGATGATGCCATCTGGTATTTCAATGGAAAAACAGACATTCATTTGATGAACCGCGAGGATATAAAACTACGTGGTGATCATAACGTCCTGAATGTGCTTGCAGCCTGTGCGATAACTGTGGCAGCGGGAATGCCACCTTCAGCTATGCAAGACGGCATAAAAGACTTCAACGGGGTGGATCATCGTCTGGAATATGTTGAAACTGTAAGAGGAGCCGCCTGGTATAACGATTCGATCGCAACGGCTCCCGAACGGACAATAGCTGCCATCCGCTCATTTTCAGAGCCTATTGTTCTGTTGATCGGCGGGCGGGATAAAAATCTACCCTGGGAAGACCTGGCTGAACTGATCGGCAGGCGTGTGGACCATGTTGTTGTTTTCGGCGAAGCCGCTCCAAAGATATTGGAGGCGTTAGAAAAAATACAAGCCGGCAAGTTCACCGTTGACCGTGCCGCGGGCCTTCATGAAGCAGTGAAGTTGGCAAACGAGCGGGCGGAACCGGACGATATTGTCCTTCTTTCCCCCGGTGGAACCAGTTATGACGAATTCGAAGATTTTGAGGAGCGTGGCGAGTGTTTCAGGACTCTAG
>CAYRHB010000019.1:33770-37741 GCA_964424035.1 uncultured Leptolinea sp. | reverse complement strand
ATTAAAGATTATTTACGAAAATTGAAAGGTTACTTTGATTTTAACCATATCCCGGAAATTCTAATTAATACAAAAGAAGAGAAAATCAGTGAAGTAATAGCCTGGTTGTGTTTACATATTGATAATATAAACCAATTGCTCGAATGGTCCAAGTTTTACAGAATTTACAATGAAGGAATCGCACACGGGTTAGGATCATTCCTTGAAAAGGCAATAAAAGGGGGTGTTAACCCTGATATTTGGGTAGAGGTATTTGAAAAAAGATTCTACTCATTATGGAGCGAAAATATTTCTTGTAAAGATCAATGTATATCAACATTTAATTCTGATGCATATTCTAAATACATTGAATTGTACTGAAAATTTTAAAAAAAAAAAAAAAAATTCCCAAATTGGGGGTATGGTTTTAATTTTTTGTTAAATTAAAAATATGCCAAATTGCGGGTAAGGGAGAGAATTTTAGGTAATCGATCAAATTCGAATTGGATGGTCTCTTCGTCAACAGAAGAAGCGATATTGCGACGAGAAATGAACAAAATTAGGAGAATCAAACCTCTACGAAGAATTTTTAAAGAAATACCTGGGCTAATTCTACGTTTGAAGCCTTGTCTTATGATGGGGCCCCTAACTGTTAGTCAATTGTTAGATCCATCCTTATATTCTTTTGATTTAGTAATTTTTGATGAAGCATCGCAAATTCATCCTGAAGAAGCCATTGGTGCAATATATAGAGGTAAACAGATCATTATTGTTGGTGATAAGTACCAATTACCTCCAACAGCCTTTTTTGAGATTGTGGATAATGATGAAATAGATGACGAAGACAATTATTTAGACGATTTAGAGAGTATCCTTAATGAGGGGGATGCAGCTGGGTTATGTTCAAAAATGTTGAAATGGCACTATCGCAGTAAAGATGAATCATTAATTGCATTTAGTAATCACCATATATATAATGACCGATTGCTGACGTTTCCCTCTCCTTCGTTTACAAAGAAAAGCTCCGGTGTATCCTTTATTTATTTACAAAATGGCATATACAAGAGGCGAAGCCATAACAATCCAATAGAATCTTCGAAAATTGTTGACATGGTTTTTGAGCATTTCACCAATAACCCTCACTTATCTCTTGGAATAGTAACATTTAATCAAGCACAGAAAGAGTTAATAGAAATGGAATTAAGCAGGCGCTTGGTGGAATATCCCAACTTGGCTCCTCGCTTTTATTACAATGAAGAAGATGAACCTTTCTTTGTTAAAAATCTGGAATATGTGCAAGGCGATGAGAGGGACGTTGTATTTTTTTCAACAGGATATGGTAGAGACGAATTGGGGAAGTTTATTCTAAACTTTGGGCCATTAAATCGAGAAGGGGGAGAAAGACGACTAAATGTTGCCATCACCAGAGCAAGAGAGAAGGTGGTTTTAGTTTCCTCATTTCAACCAGAAGATATCGATATTTCCAAAACCAATAGTAAAGGGGTTAAGCTGTTGCGTAACTATATGGAAATGGCGCGTGATGGATTATCCTCAATATATCAAGATTTATCTGTTGAAGAAGATGTGGATTTCGATTCTCCTTTTGAAGAAGCTGTGTTTGATGCATTGGTTTTAGAAGGATTTTTAGTTAGAAAACAAATTGGTGTTTCAGGATACAGAATTGATCTAGCAATAATCGATAATGACCAACCTGGAAGATTTATTCTTGGAATTGAATGTGATGGAGCTATGTATCACTCAGGGTTAACAGCAAGAGATAGAGATATATTACGGCAGGAAATAATTGAAATTTTAGGATGGTCAATACATAGAATTTGGTAAAGAGACTGGTTTAATAATCCTAGAGGCGAAATCACAAAAATAAAAGAGGCTGTTAATACCTGTAAAAAAAAAGGGGGGTTATAGGTAAAAAAGAAATCAAAAAAGGGGGTGAATTCCAGAACGAAATCATCCGCGAAGATAAGGTTTCCTATCCAAAAGAAATTGTCTTTTATTCACAAGCAAAAATCCCACCGCAACCTTGGGGCATCGATGGTTTTTATGGGACCGGAAGTCAAAAGACTCTAATAGATATGATTATCGCAATAGCCGAAATTGAAGGACCTGTTCACATTGATGTTTTGACAAAACGTTTGACTGATGCTTGGGGAATTCGCGCAGGACAGCGTGTTGTTAGCACAATCCTAAATGTGGTTCGAATAACTACATCTAGGAATATGATTATTTTTAAAGATTCTTTCCTTTGGACAAAGGATACCAAAATAGTTGTCAGAAAACCCCGAAATGGTGTCGGTACACGAAAGATTGAACATATATGTGAAGCAGAAATTCAAGAGGCAATCAGGGTTTGTTTAATTTCTGCAATAAGTCTAAGTTTTAAAGATCTAATAAAAGAGGTATCCAATCTATTCTCTCTTCGCGTGACTAGCAATGTGGAATGGCGAGTAAGTAGAGTGATAAGCAAATTGTTAAAGGAGAAGAAAATAATGGTATCGAATGAAAAGATCAAGCTGAACAAAAAGTTTATTTGATCTGTATTTCTGATTTACATATTGCTCAAAGGGCACGTTCATCCTTCTAGTGTAGACAATGTATCGGGACAGGCATTGCCGATTTTTACAACATTTTTTTGCAACACAAAATTCTCGTAGTTCTGCGGGTTAATAACACTGAAGCTCGAATCGGGGTATGTCTTTTGCCATAACATTGGCGCTGTGGCTGTTTTCTTCGATGACCACTTAAATTCAAAACCATCCAACCGCCCGGAGTGTTCTTCCACCAGGTCAATTTCCTGCTGGTCATAAGTCCGCCAGAAGTAGGCGTTGGCACGTAACGGTAAATATGCACGGTATTTCAGTCGTTCCATCATCATAAAGTTTTCCCATAATGAACCGGTATCATTGCGGTCATTCAGCGGGTTGAACTGGGCGATTACGGCGTTACGTATTCCATTATCAAAGAAATAATACTTGGACCTATTTGCAACCTCCTGCCGCAAATTGCGGCTGAATCCGTTCAGTCGGAAAAGGACGAAGGCTTTTTCAAAAAGGTCAATGTATCGTTTAACTGTTTTTACATCCACACCGATTTGTGTTGCCAATTCAGAGATGGATACTTCGCTGCCTACCTGAAAAGCCAGTAATTTCAACAGGTCAAGCAGCACCCGTGAATTTCGGATGCGGTCAAAGGCTAGAATATCTTTCAGTAAATAGGAGTTGGCAATTTCCGAGAGAACTTCAATTTTTCCTTCACGTGTTTTGGCCTGCAATACCTCGGGGTAGCCTCCGTATATCAGAAATTCCGGGAGTTTTTCCTGCAATTCAAACCGGTTATGAATTGAAAGCAATTCAGATAGCGCGATCGGGTATAGGGTAAGTGTAGTCTTTCGCCCGGTTAAAGGTTCGCCGATCTGTCCGGCTAGTTCAAAGGAAGATGAACCGGTAACTATTATCCGGATCCCCGGCACCTGGTCAACAATGATCTTTAATGCCATCCCAATCCCGGGGATATTTTGAGCTTCATCAATTGCCAACAGATCATAACCTTCAACATATGGCAGGATTTGACTAAAATCTTGTGATCCCAGTATTTGTTGAGTCCGGATATTATCACCCGAATCTAATTTGTATCGTAACTTCGTGCCATCCAGAAATGTTTTCAGCAATGTTGTTTTTCCAACCCGGCGGGGGCCAAAAACTGCCAGCACTTTATTCGGGCTTAATCGGTCGTTTAGCGGTTCATAGGCACGCTTTATCATGGGTTAAGTATATCTCTGCAGACAAAAAAGTCAAATTCAGGGAACACCACTCCCTGTTTTCGGTATGAATTCAGGGATTACACCTCCCTGTTTTAACCATTTGCACCCCTCCCCAATTTGATACAATCACCGGTATGAAACCCGAAACCAGGAAATTCGTCCAGATCCTGCTCCCGCTGATCGTGCTGGCCGGCGGAGTGGTCCTTCTGCTGCA
>CAYRHB010000019.1:0-33760 GCA_964424035.1 uncultured Leptolinea sp. | reverse complement strand
TCTGCTGCAGAATATTCCGGGTGTTTCACCCGTACCCTCTTCCACCCCGACCCTGACCGCCACGCTGACAAGTTTGCCCACCGGAACACCCACCAGCGTGCCGTCGCCCACGGTCACGGTCGAACCCTCTCCCACATCGACCGCTGAACCCGAAACGCCGGCCGTCGCCTACCCGGTGGGACCCGATGCCTACCCGCCGGGCGTAAACCCGCTCAACGGTCTGCCGGTCGAAGACCCCGAAAGTCTGTTGCTGCCCCCGGCGCTAGTGTCCATTAGCAACTCGCCGGTCACCGCGCGCCCGCAGGCCGGGCTGTCGTGGGCGCCGCTGGTCTATGAGATGTTCATCGGCGCGGGAAACAGCCGTTTTCTCACCATTTTTTACGGAGACCTGCCGAAGACACCCGACTCCGATAACCCCGAGATCGGCCCGATTCGCTCCGGCCGTCTGGCGTACGAACATGTCCGCAAACTGCTCAACGGCTTTATTGTGATGGCTTACGCGTCAGACTGGGTCTTCCCCAGCCTGAATTACTTCCACAACCTGCAAACCGAACACCCCGATGACATCAATGGCGCGCGCCTGCGCGTGCTCGATCTGATCGATCTGAAACGCGCCTACCTGCAGGAACTGGGCGAACCGAACCCCGTCGGCCTGATGTTCGACCCTGCCGTGCCCGCAGACGGCAAGGACGGCCACACCATCTGGCTGCCTTACGCCTTCGTCGACCAGGTCTGGTGGCACTATGATGAGGTCAGCGGCACCTATCACCGCTGGCAGGATATGGAAAACGGCAGGGATTACACCGAACAGATCGACAGCCTCACCGGAGAACCGCTGGAGATCGAGAACATCGTCGTCGCCTTCGTGGATCATATTGCCTACCGTGAAACGCTGATCGACCTCACGCTGCTGTACACCAACCGCGAACGCGCCCTGCTCTTCCGTGACGGGCAGGTGTTCGAAGGGTACTGGACAACAAAAGGCGAGGATTACGAGAAAACCACCGGCAAGCTGCGGCCGCTGCGCTTTCTGGATAAAAACGGTGACCCGTTCCCGCTAAAACCCGGACAGACCTGGGTGGAGATCGTCACCCAGGAAACACCGGTGTACGAGACCGAATACACCGAAGATTACTACCGGCTGGTGAACAACCGGCAGCCCGGATCCGGCATCTGGGCGGTACGATTCGTCCACCCGGAAAACATGCAACCCAACCAGTAGGGATCCGATGTCCAGCCTGTACATCTTTTGTGAATATTCATCCGACTGGCCGCTGGAATTTGAGCGCGAAGCCGGCCGTCTACGCGGCTACTTCCACGACGAAATCATCACCGTGCACCATGTGGGAAGCACGTCCATCCCCGGGATGGCTGGCAAGGCAGTCATCGACCTGCTCCCGGTGGTCAGGGACATTGAGGCGGCCGACAGATTGACCCCGCTGTTGCAAAAAGAGGGCTATCGTGCCTGGGGTGAATACGGACTTGCCGGTCGGCGCTATTTCACGAAAGACCGGAACGGATACCGTACCCACAACATCCATATTTACGGTGAAGGCAACCTGGATATTCTGCGGCATGTGGCTTTCTGCGCCTATTTGCGGGGGCATGAAAAGGAACGCCGGGAATATGAAACCCTCAAACGCCGGTTGTTCGAGAAATACCCGGCAGATATTGACCGCTACACCGATGGTAAGACGGAATTTATCACCCGCCTGGAGATGGCGGCCATTGACTGGTACCGGCTGCAGGGCAGGTAGGAACGTCCCAGAATTGCTGCGATCGACAGGTTGGACCGGAACACACAACAGCCTGGTTTTTACACAATTTGCCAATCATGGATCACAGGCCTGTGGTGATCTCAAACCAATCGTACTGCCCGACCAGGTCATAATTGACCGCGCCCGAATTGCTCACACCAAGGCCCACTTTTTTGAACTGGAAGTAATTGCCAAACCGTCCCAAACGGGTCCACTTATCCGGTTCGGTCGCGTAATAACCGGAGATCGTATTGTCTTTGCTTTCAAGCCTCAGGTACACGTCCGTCTTATCCAGCATCACTTTATAAGCCCCGAAAGAGCTGTTGATCTTGTATTCCATATAGAAACCGCTGCCGCCGCAGGGGCCACAGAACCCGTGGTTAATGGCCACAAAATTCTCGGCATCCTCATACAAGAAGATGGCTGCCTGCTGGAAATTCTCCTTCGGGTCGGCGATCAGGTGGGTGGAGACCACAAAATCCCCTTCAGGCAGATCATGCCACAGCAAATTGTCTTCCCGGCCATGTCCGATCAATGAATCATGTCCGCCGATGATCTGGAGCATGCCGTCATCTGTTATCGTCCATTTATCCGGATCTTCATTTTCCCATGTCCATTCGGGTTGAAGTTCTTCCGTGAAATCATCCCGGAAGAAAATCCCGTCATCCGGCATGGCGGCTTCGAGGGTGGCTGTCATCTGAAGCGGATTCAATGTGAGTGGAGTGAAGCCTGATAGAAAAAGAATAGCCAAAATCACGCCCATTCGTTTCATGGATCGCTCCTTTCTTATAACAGTGTACACATGGAACACCGGATTTAATGTTAAGGAATTAACGGGTTTGCAAACCCGGGCAACCGGGACTCACTGTACAATTAACCTGTTATGGCAAATCAACCGGTATATTGGATGACAGGAAGCATATGCGCAGATCACTATTACTTTCCCTACTAATCTCAATCCTTCTGATGGGGCTTGTGCCTTCTGCGGTCACCCCTGTGGCAGCATCAACCCCAATTCCGCCGGGGGGAACCACACTGGTGGAAGCATCCGGACCATTGACCTACCCGCCCGGCGTCAATCCGCTCACCGGCCTGCCCGAGGAAAACCCTGATGATCTGCAACTGCCTCCGGCGCTGGTTTCCATTTCCACTTTCCCGCCTTCCGTGCGCCCACAATCCGGACTGTCATACAGCCCCTGGGTGTTCGAATTGTTCATCGGCGAGGGGATGTCCCGCTACCTGGCATTGTTCTACGGCAGTTACCCGAAGTCCGCGGTGGATGACGGTGAAAGTCCGGAAGCCGGTCTGCAGCCGGATGATTCCGTTATAGGCCCCATCCGCTCAGGCCGCCTGCCATATGAAAACATTCGGAAACTGTACAACGGGTTTCTGGTAATGGCTTCCGCCTATTACACCGTGGCTGCCCAGTTGAGTGAATTCTCCAATATCTTTGGCACCGACGATGATGTCAAAGGCGGCAGTTCCATCAAGGTTGCCGATCTGCGCGCGTTGGCCGAAGGATACCGCGGAAAACTGCGGATGACCGCCGAAGGGATGGGAGGGATGTATTTTGACCCCCAATCTCCAGCGGGGGGACAGCCCGCGACACAGATCTGGTACCCGGTGGCGGTACTGAACCAGGTGGTCTGGCAGTATGACCCGGAAGCGGGTGCCTACACCCGCTGGCAGGACAATGGCGATGGAATGAACTTTATCCAGCAGTACGACAAATTGAACGACCAGACATTGACCTACGAAAATGTGGTGATCCTTTTCGCCGAACATCACCGCTATGCGGATACTCTGATGGACGTTGATCTGATGTATGTGAATAAAGGCAAAGCCGTGCTCTTCCGTGACGGACAGAAATTCGACCTGTTCTGGACCACCCGCAGCGGTGAATATGAACAGACAACGGGACTCGCGCGCCCCATCCGCTTTGTCGACGCGGATGGCAACCCGTTCCCCTTCAAACCCGGGCAGACCTGGGTCCATCTGACTCCCCTCGGGGCGCCGGTCTACGAGACGGAACCCTGGGAGATGACCGGCATCACCGATCCGCATATTGCCTGGCAGCAGCATAAACGCTCACGCGGGGAAGGTTCCGGATACTGGACGGTGGAGTTCTACCAGCCGGAGATCGTGCCGCAGAATTAAGGTTCTTTTCATCTTCATCTTCTAATATTGATGGGATGTACAAACCAATATCCTGTTCGTTAAACATCTACAGGAACGGAAAGATACAGTAGAATTGTGAATTCCGGTCAACGGATTGCCCGGAAATAACTCAACATTGAATAATCGTGTGTGGTCAGTTGGACTGACCCGCCTCTAAAGTCAAAGGATGGAAAAAATGAATAGAAGGAAAACTCTGCTCGGAATTGCCTGTCTGGCCGCCTGTATGTCTCTGGCCGGCTGCAACCTGCCCGCGAACCGGGCGGATGCCACCAAAACCGCCCAGGCCAATGAAGCCCAGTCTGTTCTTCAGACGGCGATGGCCAACGCCAGTGCTGCCATGACCCAGGCTGCCGCATCCACCGGCCAACCGACCTTGCCTCCCGTTGTAGCCACCACCGCTGCGCCGGTTGTCATCCCCACACTTGGACCGTCAAAAACACCCGGCCAGGTGAATCCCGGCTCAGACAGTGCAGCTCTGGCCGGAGAAACCATCCCGGACG
Organism: uncultured Leptolinea sp.; assembly: GCA_964424035.1. Taxonomy (GTDB): domain Bacteria; phylum Chloroflexota; class Anaerolineae; order Anaerolineales; family Anaerolineaceae; genus Leptolinea. The sequence continues at coordinate 29,325 of CAYRHB010000019.1, read as the reverse complement.
GAACGAAATTTGCTCCCGGCGCGACCTTCACAAAAACCTGGCGCATGATGAACTCCGGTACATCCACCTGGACAAATTCCTACAAATTGGTCTTTGTAGATGGCGACCAACTTGGAGCCACTACGGAATTCTACATTCCCGTCCCCGTGGAGCCCGGCAAGATCATCGACATGTCCGTAGCAATGACTGCCCCGGCCACCGAGGGAACCTTCAAAGGTTACTGGAAGATCAAGAACCCCAATGGTACGACCTTCGGACCGGGTGGAACGGGCAGCTTTTGGGTGCAGATCGTCGTGGTCTCGCCAACTGCCACTGCAACAGCAACATCCACAACAGCACCCACAGCCACCACGGAACCCACAGCTACAGTGGAAACTCCGGCATCGAGCTGATCCGGTTTCACATCAATCCATCTTAATATAACCAAACGGGAGTGGCTGGCTTATCCACTCCCGAAGTTTTTAGAATATCACCGGCCACCCATAAAGTTTAGTGGTTGTATTCCTGCAGGGCTTTAATTCGTTTGGCGATCATCGGATGGTCACTTAATAACTCGCCAAAATTTTCGCTGACCGAGTCATCCTGCCTGTCAATGACAGCCAACGCCTGCTGCAATTCCGCCGCGGTATCAATGTCACCCACCGCTAGTTGGGCAAGCGCGGCTATGCCCCGGGTCAGGTTCCCGCAGGCAGCCAGACCGGCGCGGTCACACGAGTACTCGCACGCCCTCGACCACCACCGGAAGGTAAACGCGAAGATGATCGCTGCGCCCAGTGATGATGGCATTCCGGCCATCCCGCCCAGCAGGGTGTTCAACAGGGTGTGCCCGTATACAATATGCCCCATTTCATGCCCGATGACAAATTTCAATTCATCACGGTTCATGATCTTCAGTATGGGTTCATACAGCACGATCACTTTGGGTGAATTTAATCCAAAGGTATACGCATTCACCTGCCTGCCGGGGACGATGAACACCTCCACCGGCTCACAACCCAGCGCCTGGCGGCATTCGCGCACCATTTCACCGATCTCATCCAATGCTTCGTTCTCGCCGGTGCGCCGGTCCACCGGCACACGGTATGCCTGCCGGATCAATGCCTGATGGTGCTGCACATTGGTCATCGTGCTTGCTCCCAGCATCAGCAAACCCAGCAGTGGAACTGCGCAGAGTGACACACAGAACGCGGTCCCGGCGGTCAAACCGGTGATGGCTGCGATGGTGATCAAAGCCATTGCCGAGATTACCAGCAGGGTGATCAACAGGATCGGAATTTCCGAAGGGTGGCGGGATGGGCGTCTCATATATTTATTTCAATTTTAGGCCAAAATTTAGAATATCACGCACCAGTTCCGGTCCAGTGTAGATGAGGCCGGTATACAACTGGACCAGAGCAGCGCCCGCGTCGATTTTTTCCTGTGCATCTTCCGGGGTAATGATGCCGCCACTGGCAATCACCGGTATTTCCCCGCCGGTCATGGTGACCACCTTGCGGATCATATCGGTGTTCAGCGCCTTCAATGGTTTGCCGCTCAAACCGCCGGTCTCATGCCCGAGGGCAGAATGCAGATGGGGCCGCCGGACAGTGGTATTACTGATAATTACGCCGTCCATTCCCGAGGTGATGATCGCGTCCAGCGCGTCTTCGAGTTCCTCGTCCGTCATATCGGGAGCCAGCTTGACAACCATGGGGACGGTCCGTCCGGTGGCATGTCCGGCAGCCGTGATCTCATCGCTCAACGGCTCAAGCAGCTCCAACAGGGCTTTACGGGTTTGCAAATCCCGCAAACCGGGAGTGTTGGGTGAACTGACATTGACCGCCAGATAATCGGCCAGGGGAAAGAACTGCCGGGTGAGATGCAGGTAGTCGTCAAGGGCGGTTTCGTTGGGCGTCACCTTGTTCTTGCCGATATTCACACCCACCACAAACCCGTTCCCGCGTGCATGCCGGATCCTGTTCGCCAGGAAATCCGCGCCGTTATTGGGGAATCCCATGCGGTTGATCACAGCTTCGTCTTCGACAAGACGGAACACCCGCGGTTTCGGATTGCCTGGTTGGGCTTTCGGGGTAACGGTACCCACTTCGATATGGCCAAAACCCAGTGCCGCCAGACCGCGCCAACCCAGGCCATCCTTGTCATAACCGGCTGCCATCCCGATCGGATTGGGAAATTTCAGTCCCATACATTCCACTGCGGGACCCTGTTGTTTTGCCCGGTACATCGCCCGGACCAGCGCCGTGGCAGGCGGAAACCACCCGGCCAGTTGAAGCATTCGTATGGTCGTGTGGTGCGCCTGTTCCGGTGTGAGCTTGTAGATCAGAGGCCGAAACGTTTTATAGTTCATGTTATTTACTTTCCTGGTTGTTTCAAAAACTCCCGGACGGCATTGATCTGTTCCATGGGAATGCGTTCCTTGGATTCCCAGTGGTCCAGCAAGCCGGTTAGCGTGAGGGCGGCGTGCAGTTTATAACCCGCGGCATTCAACGCCTCTCGGGCGCCGGATTGCCGGTCGATCAGCACGACCACATCCTCGACAGTCAGGTCGGCAGAAGCCAGTTTTTCAATGGCTTCAAACTTACTGCCGCCTGTGGTAGCCAGGTCGTCAATCACAACGACCTTCTCGCCGGGTTTATAAAATCCTTCAATGTCGGCTTTGGTGCCGTAATTCTTGGATTCTTTTCGGGGGTAGATTACCGGCCAGCCGGTCTGCAAACTGATGGCCGTGGCAATCGGCAACGCGGCGTACGGCAGCGCAGCCAGACGATCAAATTTCAATTCCTTCAAAATGGGAATATAAGCCGCGGCGGCTTGAGCCAGCAGATCAGGGTGCGAGACCAACTGTCGCAGGTCAATATAAATGGGTGATTCCAGACCGGATTTCAGGATGAACTTGCCAAACCCGATGCAGCCGTCGTTCAACAGGCCTTCCACCAGGGCATCCGATATCCGACGTTTCCCGTTGGTCGGGGCTTTGGCAGCCGTCGGGCAACAGGCAGATACATTTTCCCGGATCTTCTTGTGAAGGTCCAGAGCGGCCTGCCGCATATCTGGCGCTTTCGAAATAGCCCGCGAAACGGGGATTAACATACCCGATTTATCAGCGCGCAAACCTTCCTGCAATGCGAGGGACAGGTCAGCCCCCTGCGGGCCAACACCCGGCGCAAGGATCCACATATCCGGCACCAGGTCACGTACACAATGCAGCGCTTCAACCTGCGTGGCACCGACCACCAGGCCGATGTTGTCTCCGGAATTCCATTCATGCGCCAGCAATGCGACCTTTTCGAAAAGGCGCAATGGCATGTGTTCTCCGGCCAGATGCAGATCCTGCAGATCCATCGCTCCGGGATTGGATGTCTTGCAGAGCAGGAAAACACCCCGGTTCGGGTCTCGCAGGAAAGGCTGTATTGAGTCATACCCGAGGTACGGGTTCAACGTAATACCGCCGCCATTCAGGTTGACAAAAGCTGACCGGGCATAAGCATCCGCCGTGGAGGAAATATCCCCCCGCTTGCTGTCCAGGATCACCGGAATGCCCTCGGGCACAGCGGCGATAACTTCTTTTAATGCCTGCCAGCCTTCCGGCCCGAAGGCTTCAAAGAAAGCGGAATTGGGCTTGTAAGCGGCCGCGATATCCGAGGTGACTTCGATCATGCGCAGGCTGAAATCCCGGGCGGCGGTGGCAGTCGGCTCTGCCAGTTGTTCCGGGCGTGGATCGATCCCAATGCACAGCAGGGATCCGGTATTGCTTACACGTTCTTCCAATTGGGCGAAAAAGGGCTTCATCCCCACCTCTTTTTGCGTTGATTATACCTTGCCCAGCACCAATGCGAGCAAAGCCATACGGGTATAAAGGCCATATTCCATCTGGCGGAAGTATGCCGCGCGCGGGTCATCGTCCACTTCCATGGCAATTTCGTTGACGCGTGGAAGCGGGTGCATGACGATCATTTCCTCTTTTGCCTTTTTCAGCGTGTCAGGTCCGATGATATAGCTGCCTTTCACCGCCTCATAGGAAGCCTCGTCCGGGAAACGTTCCTTCTGGACACGGGTCACATACAGGACATCTGATTCTCCCAGACAGGGATCCAACTCGGTATAAGCTTTCTGGGGGATGTTCTTTTCTTTGACTTCGTCATAGACCTCATCCGGCATGCTCAATACCTGCGGTGCGACGTAATTGATCTTTACATCATACAGGGTGAGCAGGCGGGCCAGTGAGTGGACAGTTCGCCCGTGCTTCAAATCGCCCAGCATGGTCACTGTGAGACCGTCGATGCGGCCCATTTCCTGGTAGATGGTGAACAGGTCAAGTAAAGCCTGGGTGGGATGTTCCCCGACACCATCACCGGCGTTGATGACCGGTTTGTGGGCGTATTTGGCCGCAATGGCCGCCGACCCGACCTCGGGATGGCGCAGTACGATTACATCGGCATAGCATTCCAGGGAGCGGATGGTATCCGGCAGGGATTCGCCCTTGGACACGGAAGAATATTTCACTTCATTGATCGGGATCACCGAACCGCCCAGGCGTTCCATGGCAGAGGTGAAAGAGGCAGACGTACGGGTGGAGGGTTCGTAGAACAGGTTGGCGAGGATCTTACCTTTGAGCAGGTCAAAGGTACCCACGCGGCGTACCATGCCCTGCATTTCCTTGGCTACGGCAAAAATATAGTCCAGGTCATTGCGGTCGAACTGTTTGACCGAAATGACGTCCGTTCCATAAAAACGGGTTTCCTTGTGGTCACCGAATGGAAGTACCGGATTTGGTCGATAAGCGGGTGGTTGATGTGGTGTCATAAAATCTCCTTAATAATGGGTAGAGATGGATATACTTATTTCAAGCCAGGCTTTACATTGCGCCCGTAACCAGGTTGGGCCAGAACTTCGCCGTCTTTGTAAACAACATTACCCCGTAGGGTAACGGATTCTATCCGTCCGGTCAGCGGAAAACCATCAAAAGGCGACCAGCCACAGCGGGTATGAGTCTTTCCCGCGTCGAATGTCCAACGGGCTGTGGAATCAATCTCCACAAACGTATCCGGCTGTTCGGGCAGATGGAAGATGCGGCGGGGATTGACGATGCAGCGATCCACAATGTCATCCAGCGCTAACCGTCCCTGCGACATAGCCGTCAGGTAAAGCGGAAGGGCGCTTTCCAACCCTGGAAAGCCGGGTGGTGGATTATCCCCGTTTTTTTCCGCCAGGGTATGCGGCGCGTGGTCGGTGGCAAAGCAATCGATACTGTCCAGATTGTCCCACAACGCCTGCACATCCTCCCGCGAAGCCAGGCGAGGGCGCACCTCCGACCGACCGGAACCGATGGCTGGTATGTCATCGCGGCTGAGGAAGAGATGGTGCGGGGTCACCTCGCAGGTCACCGGGATGCCACGGGCTTTTGCCGCCTTGATGAGCAGAATCTCACTGCGTAATGAGATATGGCACAGATGTACCGGTCGCCGGTAGATCTCAGCCAGGAGGATGGCGGTAGCCAGTGAGGGACCTTCGGCATGCACACACAATGGGGATGTGGCTGGCCAGTTCTGTACATGCTCCATCCACTGGCCGATATCTTCGAGCCGTAGATCGCCGTAAGTCTGATCCAGGTACATTTTCAGGCCGGCGGCGCGGGACGCCAGAGCGGCCGCTTCCTTCAAGTTCCCCGTGCCGGCACCCAGGAACTGGGCAAAATCACAACGGGCTTTGGATCCGGCGGCAGCCAGGGTTGTTTCGAGGGTCTCCCCGCTGGTGACAGGCGGCTTCGTGTTCGGCATGGCCAGCAGCAGTGTCACGCCGCCGGCCAGGGCAGCGGATGTGCCACTGTCCCAGTCTTCCTTGTGTTCACCGCCCGGTTCGCGCATGTGCACATGCGGATCAATCAATCCGGGAATTCTCATGGCCTCCCTCCGTGAATGGACAAAAAAAGAGAGCCCGATTCAGGCTCTCTGGTAAAAACAAATATTTCATCCCCGCCGTTTGAAGGCCGCTCGTGCTTCATAAATCGGGTGTGCGGGGGATTTTTGTACATGCCGTGCGCTATTTTACCGGAAAAACTGGAAGAGTCAAGGAGATTCGGGAAATCCGGGGAGAAACTTATTAAACACAGTAAAGGTTATGAAAATTATTCGTTCAATGTGAAAAGAATCACGTAAGGAAGCATATCTGCATACCCCAGATCGGGGTATCCTCTCCACGTGTGTGACCGGCTTCGCGACGCAATCGCCCCATTCGGGCCATTAATGGATATACGAAATCGCGTATTGCAGCAGCCACAGAATAACCATGCCGGAGGCAATGGTGATGAGGATGTTGCGGGTCTTTAAGGCAATCACCGCCGCCAGCAATCCGGCAACCAGCCGCAAGTTCATGAATGAGATCTGGATGCCCCCGTCACGCACCAGTAATTCCGGCAGCACAATGGCGGAGAAAACAGCCGGCGGTACCAACCGCAGAATGCGCACCATGAACCCCGGCATCTGGAAACGCTGGAAGATCAGGATAAACGAGAGACGGATCAGGTACGTGCCCAACCCACCCAGGATCAGAACCAGCCAGATGTTCATTGAGTCCATCTGTCCACTCCGTATCCGGCCGCAATGCCCAGAATGGCCGCCGTCACCAGTCCCAGTTGAAAAGGCATCTCCCGCAATAAGACGGCGGAAACCCCACCCACCACGGCAGCAACCGCCGTTGATTTGTCTTTAATGGACGGAATGGACAGTGCCAGGAAGGTCAGCGCGATGGTGAAATCCAGGGACCAGCTTGAAGGGATCTGTCCCCCGGCGAACACTCCCACGGCTGTGGCGGCCTGCCAGGTTGTCCAAAGTGCCATTCCCGCACCGAGAAAATACCAGCCCTTGTAAGGCATGTCGGGTTCGGCGTTATAACGGGTGATGGTCATGGCAAAAGCCTCATCGGTCAGCAGGTACGCCAGGATCATCTTCCGCCAGAAGGGTATGCGGCTGAAATGCGGCGAGATCGTCACCGAGTACATGGTATGCCGCAAATTGACCACAATGATCGACAGGATTACCACCGAAGCCAGCGCGCCGTTGGCAATCAACTGAGTGGCGGCGAATTGCGCGCTGCCCGAAAAAACGATGGAAGACATGAGAAACGCCTGCAGCGGAGGAATCCCCGCGTTAACCGCAGCTATCCCGTAGATCAGGCCAAAAGGCATAACCCCCAGTAAGATGGGCAGCAGATCGCGAACGCCGGCGAGGAATTGAGAGCGTGAAGTCGGTTTCATGGCGGATTAATTGCCTGATTATACTGGATAGATCCCGACTGTGTTCACAGGCATATTCAGCCTGAGGGAACCGGATAAACAACGATCTATGGTTTGACCGCTTTTGACAGTTCGCTGGCTAAGGCGAAAGCATACTCACGGGACCGTATCCCCGGGATCAGGGAGAACGATCTGTCTGATGTCGCCTGCAATACAACATCATATGTGGCCGAGTAACCTGAATGGATCGACCCGGCCGAATCGCCTGTGCGGCTTGAATGTCCGACCTTTCTCCATTCGATGCCTGCGATCTCACGCGTCGGCAATTCCAGACTGGAGGCTCCCGGATACGGTAACGGGCGGTGATAAACCAGAAAACTATCATCATTGCTAATGAATATGCTCCGGTTCATGGCAAGCGCCAGCCCGCGGTATGTAAAGGCCAGCCCCAATAGAAAGAAGAGGACACTCATGGCTGCCTGAAAGAAACCGGCTTTGCCGGTGAAAAGGTTCCAAACGCTGTTGAACGTCAGGAACACCGCTGTAACGCCGGCGAAAAAGATCAAGACTTCGCTCCCCTTATTGAGGGTGGTTCCTGCAGCACGATACCAGTGAAAAACATACCGTACGCTGCCTTCCATGTTTTGTTTTGTGAATCCCGGCATCAATTCCACAATCGATTGAGGTTCCGCGGCACTGTTCAAATTCCCTCCTGTTTTCAGTTGCTAGCTACTGCATTTCCAGAATAGAAATCCGGCTGCTTCATTATACATTTGCTCAGGCGGATTGAATACATGGAACAGATTCTTTTACGATATAATATGATATATCAACTCTAATATATCAGGATATAGTATGACCGAGACCATTCCCTCATGTGTTGTATGCCAGACCACGCAGGATTATGTACCATTACTCCAGCTTGTGTTCCGGGATAACGCGTATTATATTTGTTCGGAGCATTTGCCGGTATTGATCCATAGTCCGCAGAAGCTGGTTGGTTCGCTTCCCGGTGTGGAAAATCTGCATCCCCCCGAATAGTGATAAAAGAAGCCCGCTGGTGAAAGCGGGCTCCCATCTTCGGATAGTGAACTTACTTCTTAGAAGCCATCAGTGCGCCGAGGCCTTGCATTAAGGCACCAGCCACCAGCTTACCTGATTCTTCACGGTATCCACCGCCAGCCTGCGAACCGGCAACCACCGCGTCCAACAGGGATGACATGGTGTCCTGTCCCTGCTGCTGTGATTGCATGAATTCGAGCCCGGCTGCCAGAACCTGCTGCATGGAGATCCCGCTTCCGGATCCGGATTGGGATGGAGCCTGTTCTCCGCCCAGCAATCCACCCAGCAGTGACGATATCATATCGCCCTGGGCATTGCTGCCAGTGCCGGAAGTTTGGCCTGCACCCATCAATCCGCCCAGCATGGAAGACAGAGCGTCTGATGAACCGGCGCCGGCCGTTGATTGTTGCTGGGTCGAACCGCCCATCATGGCGCCCAGCAGGCTGCCCAACGCGTCCGCGTTTCCGGGTTGCGCCGAACCCTGCCCGCCCATGTTCGTGCCCATGAGCGCGGTGATCAATTGCATGGCGTTGGTGGCGTCAATATTCTGACCCTGCAATTCCTGCGCTGCACGGGCCAGACCATCGGCATACACATTGCCGCTGCCATTCTGGCAATTTTCGCGTACCTGTTCAGCGGCATATTCCAGCTGGGATGTGGGCGATCCTTTGGGCTTTTCCTGGATAGCCTGCGTGATGGTATTGAACACACTGACCATATGGTCGCCGTGGTCATTATTCTGTGTATCCGCCTGGTTCAATGTGCTTTGATTCTTGGCCAATTCTGAGGCGACAGTTCCGAAAAGTTTGGCCAGATTTACTTTGGTAGTTTTTGCCATTGCAGTACCCGTTTACGGTTTGGGGATTTTCAGTTCCTGCCCGGCTTTGATCATTCCGGGGTTGTCGCCGATGACAGCTTTGTTGGCCTCATAGATCTTCATCCAGGAGTCGCGGGTTGAGCTCTTGTAGTATTTCAACGCGATCCCGCCGAGGGTCTCACCAGCCTGGACAGTATGGGTGGTCAGGACGGCAGCTTCGGCAGCTTCCTTGGCGGCTTTCATCTCAGCCTGGGTCTTCTTGTAGGTTTCATTGGCCAGTGCCTGGGCATCCGCTTTTCGTTTGGCTTCTTCTTCCTTGGCTTTGGCATCCGCGCGGGCTTTGGCTTCGGCTTCCGCCCGGGCTTTCACTTCGGCGTCCTGCCTGGCTTTGGCTTCCGCGGCAGCTTTGGCAGCAGCAGCTTTCTCATCGCGATCTGTTAATAGATCTATGGCTGAATCCAAAATATTCTTTTTCTGTTCAGGTGACATAATATCCCTTCCCTTTTTTCCTAAAGAAATATATTGCGTCTATTTATTATACAGATTTAGACTGATTAATCCAACGAACATGGAATACCGCTAATAAACAGTTAACAAAAGTTATAATCAAACTGTGAAACATTCCCCTGGTATCCTGTTGTTTCTCCTGTTGCTGGCAGCCTGCGCGACCAATGCACCGGTGGCATTGCCGCTCGGCCCGTCAGCTCAACCGACTTTGACCAACATTCCCCTCCCCACACCAACTGTCACCCCTTTGCCCACCACAGACCCAAACACGTTCCCGACCAATTGCATGGATATTCCAACAGCCAATGGCATTGTGGAAGGTTGGCTTTTTCGTGAAGGTTATCCCACATTAAGGGATGCCTGGCTGGCTTTTCAGGAAGCCACAGGAGAAGAAGAGATTTTGACGTCTTCCACCACCGATTATGACGAGCAGATCGCCTACGCGGTAACCTGGCGTAAGATGCTGCTGATTGGCGAGTATCCTTTCCGGGTGGAAGCCTCCGGCAGGCAGGGGATCGGATATTGCTCAATCCTGGTGTATCCCGGTCCGGTGGGACCCGAGGTTGGATTGGGGATAACCGATGCTTCCCTGGGTGGCGAATGGAGCGGGTACGCCTCAGGCCTGGTCACCACGGAAGAAGCCACCCGCGCTTATCTGGCGGCAAGGATCGGCAGACCGGTGACCGTGCGGTACATGGTGGCGCAAAACCCGCAGGATGTCGGTTTTGTGCGGCCGGGGTTCTTCAGCGTGGTAATGCAGCATCTATGGAATGGCACGTATTACACCCGCATACCCGAAGAGATGAATCTGCTTACCGGCATGGTCGGGCAGCCGCGGGGACCCAGCCTACTCGAAATGATGGGGGTGGCCAGTGTGCTCCAGGGGCAGGGTGTCTTCCTGGAATATATTGTGGATATGGTTCCTCAGCGCTGATAGTTGATCAGCACTTGAATAAAATCTGCCTATTTAACGATCTCAAGCCGGGCCAGTGAAGCAGCCAGACGTTTGAAACCGACCGAATCAAAGAACACATCAACCGTTTCGTCACCATCTTCCAGTACGCTTTTAACCACCAGCCCTTCGCCCCAGACCTCGTGTTTCACCCGGCAATTGGCAGGGAAACGCTGTTCGACCTGCGGTTTTTGCTGGCGAGGTACCGGCCGGAAAGTCCCGTATGCCGGTGACGGTGTGGTCCAACCGGAATAATTTTCACTCCTTCGGCGCATCGTGCTTCCCCCGTTTCGGGTCGAGGCCACCAATCCCTGTTGCAACATCAGACCGCCGGGAATATCTTTAATAAAACGTGAAGGGACCGTGTTGTCATAACCGCCATATCCACTACGCCGGTCGGCGCGGGTAAGATACAAACGATCTTTGGCCCGGGTAATGCCCACGTATAACAGACGGCGTTCCTCGGCCATTTCCTCCGGATCATCCAGTGACCGGCTGTGGGGCAATACCCCGTCGTCCATCCCGGTGATGAACACAACAGGGAATTCCAATCCTTTGGCGGCATGCAGGGTCAACAAGGTCGGTGCTTCAACATTTTCAGCCAGTGTGTCCTGGTCGGATACCAGTGCCAGACGTTCAAGGAATTCATCCAACCCCCGGTCATCAAATTCCAGGGCGATCTTCATCAACTCCAGCACATTTTCCCACCGCTGGTGTCCCTCTTCTGTCCGGTCATCGATGTAGTCCTCATACCGGATATCATCCAGAATGCGCTGCACGAGCTGGGTGAGCGGAATGCCCTTCACGTTGGCTTCCCGCCAGACAACCAGAAGTGATCCAAAATCAGCCAGTCCATTGGCTACCCGCGCGGTGAAGGCAGGGAAATGCGGCGAATCCTGTCCCTGTTTCCCCAGACTGATCAGCACTTCACCGGAGGAAATACCCAGATCATGCGCGTGTTGTTGTAATGCCGAAATGGTCTTGTCACCGATCCCGCGTGTGGGTACATTAATCACCCTCGCCAGGCTGACTTCATCACTCGGGTTGTATACCAGACGTAGATAGGCAATGATGTCCTTTACTTCCTTCCGGCCGTAGAAACGCTGTGCCCCGACCAGCCGGTAGGGAAGATTGGCTTTGAGGAAGGATTCTTCCAGCAGACGCGATTGGGCATTTGTGCGGTACATCACCGCGACCTGGCTTCCCCTCCACTCTTTCGCGTTGATATTCTTGCGGATGGTCTCAGCCACGTATTCGGCTTCCGTTTTATCATCCATTGACTCATACAGGGTGATATTCTCCCCTTTGCCGTTGTCACAGAATAAGCGCTTCGGTGTGCGGTTGATATTATGATCGATTACCGCCCGCGCGGCATCCAGCACTGTCTGGGTGGACCGGTAATTCTGCTCCAGCAGAATCTTCCGGCAATCGGGATAATCGCGCTCAAAGGATTGCACATTCCGGTAATCCGCTCCGCGCCAGCGGTAGATGGACTGATCTTCGTCACCCACCACGAACAGGCTGTTGCCGGTGGCTCCCAGATGCCGCAGGATCTGGTACTGGGCGGTATTGGTGTCCTGGAATTCATCCACCAGTACCTCACCAAAACGGCGGCTGTACGAATCGCGCACAGCCGGATTGGCCGCGAACAGATTAACCACCTCGTTCAACAGGTCGTCAAAATCAAGGGCATTACTGGCACGCAGCAGCTCCTGGTAACGCCGGTAGACCCGCAGATTGACTTCCTCCCGGTAGGTGCGGGAGGTCAGGTCATCGGGGGTTTGCATATTGTTCTTGGCGGCTGAAATAACCGAACGGATACCGGCTGGCCGGTACATTTTTTCATCAATGTTCAATTCCCGGATGGCCGTTTTCACCAGGCTTTGCTGGTCATCGTCATCGAAGATCACAAAGTTGGATGTAAAACCCAGGTGTTCGGCTTCGCGCCGCAGGATGCGGGCGCAGATGGAATGGAACGTTCCCAGCCAGATACCCTGGGGTTTCTGGCCCAGAAGAGTCTCCAGCCGGTCTTCCATCACCCGGGCGGCTTTATTGGTAAAAGTGACAGCCAGGATATTGGACGGCGGCAGGTACATCTGGGTGATCAGGTAGGCAATGCGGTGGGTAAGCACACGTGTTTTACCCGAACCAGGCCCGGCCAGTACAAGGACATGACCGGGATCAGTGGTGACAGCCTGTTTCTGCTGCTCGTTCAATCCGGAAAGAAAGTCAATATTGGGTATCATGGCGGGGTGATTGTACCCCAGGAATCGGGTAGAATTTCAGTCTATGTCATGGAACTTGATCGGCCACAATTGGGCAGTCAACCTGCTTGGGGAACATATCCGCAGTGATGGTGTCAGGCACGCATATCTTTTCACCGGTCCGGTTGGTGTGGGGAAAGCTGCTCTGGCGCTACGTTTCGCACAGGCATTGGTCTGTGCCAATCCACCTGCATCCGGCGAATTTTGCGGGGAATGTCGGCCATGCCGGATGGTATCACAACGCCAATTTCCAGATATGACCATACTGGAAGCGGACACAGTCGGCGGCGAAATGAAAGTGGATGCGGTGCGGGAGTTGCAGCATACGTTATCTCTCACACCGTATGAAGCCGACCGGCGTATCGCCCTGCTCCTTCGGTTTCACGAAGCCAATGAGAATGCCCAGAACGCCCTGCTTAAAACCCTGGAAGAAGCACCCGGCAAGACGGTTCTTCTTCTCACAGCGGATGCGGCGGAAAACCTGCTGCCGACAATCGTCTCGCGCTGTGAATTGATCCGCTTACGGCCGCTTGCGGTGGACGAGCTATCGACGGTACTTGAAAACAGGATATCCATTCCGCCTGATGAAGCCGCTTTAATGGCGCGGATTAGTGGAGGGCGGCCGGGGTTTGCCCTGCGCCTTCACGCGGATCCGGCGTTAAACAGCATCCGCCGCCAGTGGATGGACGAACTCTTCACCCTGCTGGGCGAGAGCCTGCCCCGGCGGTTTGATTATGTTGACCGCCTGGTAAAGGTCAAACGCAGTAACAAGGAAGAGCGCGACCAATTGCGGATGAAGCTGCGTGAAGGATTTATTTTCTGGCAAAGCCTGTGGCGAGACGTTTTGCTCCAGGCATCCGGAATGGGCGCCGAGATCGCCAATATCGATTACCGGTCACAGGTGGGGCAACTTGCAAGCCGGGTGAACGAAACAGAATCCGGCGATCTGATCAACCAACTGGAAACAGCATCATCCCGGCTGGGAAACGCGAATATTCAATTACTGCTTGAAGCCTTGGTGATGAGGCTGCCATCAGCCACCATCAACCGTGAATAAGAGGCACATGATCCAATCATAGCTGTGCAAATCCCGCCCTGTTCGCCGGAGATTAATCTCCTGGTTACTTCCGGGCCGGTCTCCTGAAATGAGTTCTCTTCTTTTCCACCGGCACCGGTTCAGACACATCCATGATGCTCGAGCGGATTTCCCTGGCAAGCCCTACGAACTCCGGTGTATAACGGATCTCTTCCGAGCGCGGACGGGAGAACGGCACATCAATCTCCCGAATGATCCGCCCCGGACGGGCTGAAAGGACCACCACCCGGTCGGCCAGCAGCAAAGCCTCGGAAATACTGTGCGTTACCATCATTACCGTGGTTTCGCGATTCTGCCAGATGCGCAGCAGTTCAGCTCCCATATGTTCGCGGGTAAGCGCATCGAGAGCCCCGAATGGTTCATCCAGCAACAACAGGTCCGGTTCCATGATCAACGCGCGTGCCAGGGCCACGCGTTGCGCCATCCCTCCGGAAAGATTTCTCGGCAGACTGTTCTCGAAACCATCCAATCCCACCAGTTCAATGAATTCACGTGCCCGGTCACAGGCGTATCCTTTATGGACACCCTGTAATTCAAGTGGCAGGGTAATGTTTTCTATAACCGTACGCCAGGGCATCAGGTTCGCCTGCTGGAATACCAACCCCACCCGTGGCAGATCGCCTTCCGGGGTGTTGAATTGCATGGTTCCCTTTGTCGGCTCCAGTAATCCGGCAATGATCCGTAAAAGGGTGGTCTTTCCGCTGCCCGAAGGTCCGAGTACCGTCATAAAACGGCATTCCTGTACATCCAGGTCAACGGATTCAAGCGCATTCAGTCCGCCGTTTCCATCCTGGAAACTGACGGACAGGTCGTGGATGCGCAGCAGGGTATGGTTGGACATAAACGGTCTTATTCTCCGGCAGGCAGGAAATCGTTGGTATATACACTACTAAGGTCAACCGGCTTTTCCAGCATGCCCATATCCATCAACAAATCCTGCATATTCTGCCAGGCTGCGGGATCGGTATATCCGGGTCTGTCACTCTGCCAAAATTCCATGGATTTCTCCAGCACGGCCATCTGGACAGCTTCATCCGCTTTTCCGAGGTTCTCCACATATTTCTTGCTGATCGCATAACTTTCTTCGGGGTTGGCGGCAACATCAGCAATTCCATGAAGCAGTGCCCTGACCATCCCCCGTACAAGCTCAGGATGATCCTTTATGGTTTTTTCGTTGGTAGCCAGACCATTCGCCACCAGACTGGTATAGTCTGACACGCGCAACAGTGTGAATGGCACACCCTGGCTTTCGAGAATGACCGGTTCATTGGCTGCGTATATGGACGCGGCATCCACCCGCCCGGACAGGAAACTCTCAGCCTGGGTATACCCGATGGAGTTGAGGGTGACATCGCTCTCCTTTAATCCGCCGGCAGCCAGCAAGGCACGCAGGCCTATGTAATTGGCTCCATATGTGCCGGGCAGGCCGATATTCAAACCTTTCAGATCGGCAGGTTCCGTGACATGCTTATCCGGATCAACGATCACACCGACGGGGAAATTACTATACCAGGCTGCCGTATAGACCACCGGCAGTCCTTTGCTGCGACCCAACAGTACCTGTTCGCCCGAAACGATGGCGAATTGCAGCTGTCCGGCACCCATCAGCGCGACCGAATCGGTTTCCATGTTGTAATCGAGGGACACGTCAATGCCTTCGTCTTTAAAGTAGCCTTTTTCAATGGCTACATAGAGCGGCGCAAATTGGACGTTGGGGACATATCCGAGCGGTAATTTGACCGCTGTCAACGCACCGGATGTTTGTTGTCCGGCTGCACAGGAAGTTAATACAAGGCTGAGGATGACCAGTGAAAACAGGATGATCTTGCGATTCATGATGGACCTCTCATAGAGATGGATTTTCAAATTCAGGAACGTTCTGCCAGGAAAGGTAATGCTTTTCCAGCAATATGACCGCTCCGTACAATAACAGGGCGATCGTCACCAGCCCCCCGACAGCCACAAAAACCAGGGCGGTATCGTACTGTCCACGACCCAGATTGACAAGAAAGCCGAGCCCTTTATCAGCTCCCACCAGCTCTCCGACCACTGCACCAATCACGGACAGTGTAGCGCCTACACGCAACCCGGCGAAGAATACCGGTAGTGCAGCGGGGATCTCCAACAGAATCAGAGTTTGTCTTGGCGTGGCACGCATGGAACGCATCACATCCCGCAGGTTTTCAGGCACAGCACGCAACCCGACAATGGTGTTGATGAGTACCGGGAAAAAGACCGTTAAAGCGCAGATCAATACTTTTGACCCGGTTCCCGGTCCAAACCAGATGATCAACAACGGGGCAATAGCCGCCACCGGGATCGCCTGGCTGGCGATCAGGTAGGGGGAAAGTAGTTTTTCGGCAGAAGGTGATTTTGCCAGCAGGTATCCGGTAAGGGTGGCCACACCACCGCCAACCAGCAAACCCAGCAACACCTCACCCAGGGTCACAGCGGTATGCAGTAACAGGCGACCATCAGTCAGCATGGATGTAAAGCGCGCAGCCACATCAACCGGTGATGGGAGGATGAAAGCCGGCAACCCGGTCAGCATAACTACAACTTGCCAGAGCAGTACACCTGCAGCCAGTGAAACAGGGAGGAACCATTTAAAACGTCTTTCCCTGGGTCTGGTAGTGGATGCTGGTGCTCGTCTGGGTGATGAATACGTGGCTGCCATAAATTAAAAAACCCTGAAAACCAAAGGTTTTCGGGGCGGGAAACCAGCGAAGAAATGATTATGATATCAGCAGATCCTTCTTGCATCCGGACTGTACCGTCGACCACGGGATTTCACCGTGTCATGCGCGCGATGTATTGCGCTCGTGGGTTATCACCACCGATCGGGAATTGAGGCTCTACATGCCTCGCACCCTGCCCCGAAGGAAACTCAATTTTGTGAATTATAGTACGAATCAATCAGGGAAACAACTGGAAATACAGGGCAGCAGGGAGTCGCCCTTATGGCAAATAATAGACCATCGGTGTAAAGCGGATCCCGTTCTTTGTCTGTTCCACATCGGTATCGATAAACCCAATGCGGTGATAGATCTCTACGGCGTATGGTGATGAATTTACAGTGATTTTCGAGATGCCACCTTTCACGCGGATATCATTGACCACCGCCTCAAACAAGCTGCGGGCTATCCCCCTGCGGTGATGATCCTTGCGTACAAACAAGAGGCTGATATGGCTTTCATCCCTGACAGCGATCACACCAACCAATTTGCCTTCGTTATAACAGCCTTTTAAGAATAGCTCACCACGCCTGACACGTTCCACAACCGTATCCACATTGACAGACCGGCGGAACTCAGTCACACCTTCAGCCGGATAATCCGGAGCTTCAAACTCATTGAACACTGACCAGACAAGATCAATGGCGGCAGGGATGGCGGGTTCATCGAGGTTCATGATTTCCATGGACTTGATTCTACTGAAAATAATACCTCGTGCATCAATCTGCTGCCTGGCCGGGTTGCCTTGATTCTCCCCCAACGGCAGGCTATAATCGAAACAGATGTTCGATACCTGATACAAACCGGGGAAAGGCATGCCGCTCGACTACACCGCCATACAACAACAAATACATACCCTGACTGATCAATTCAGCTCCCGCGCAACCGAGCAGGAACAGAAAGCTGCCCGGGCTGCCATATTGCTGGACAGCCTGACCGGAAGCAATTCGGATGTTCGCGAAATCGTTTTTGCTGCGGTATCTGCCGACAACCATCTACGATGCGCCATCCCAACAGACGAAGAAATCTCCGCGTCTTTTGCTCCACCGTCAACAATGCCGGTTCATACACTGCTGGCGGCTGATGGATCTCAGGTAAACCCCAACCGCCATGACCCCATCCCCTTTGGTGTGATCAATATCGGCGTGTTCCACATGGATTCATCGCTGCATCTCCCACCCCGCGAGATTGTGGAAACCCATCTGCTTTCCATCGACGAGTTGTATGCCGATGGTCATCTTGCCGGGGAGGAAGTTGTTGCCCTGCGCCGGGACCTGCGGGAGCGGCAAATGCTGGTCCGGCTCGCCGCTGAAATTAAGGGTACAGTCATCACCCTGACAGACGGTCCACTGGAACTCTTCCGTGACCCACAGGGCGGACGGGAAACGCAGCATGAGTTTGAACAATATATGGGTGTTTTACGGGAACTTGCCGGTCAGGGGACGATCACTGCCGGTTACGTGGATCGTCCGGGATCAGACCTGGTGGTGCGCATGCTCGGATTGGTGGACAACCGGACAGACAGCTCTTCCCCCACAGAGAAAGTAAAAACATTCGCACCTCTTTCAGACTCGCTCCTGTTTGAAGATCGCCTGCCACCACATCATCGTTCGGCCGTATTCAGTATCCAGTCGCAATCCGCACAGAGTTTTTCAGACGAAACCGCCCTTCACTTTTTTTATATGAATACCGGCAAAGCCGGCAGCCCGTCGCTGGCACGGGTTGAGATTCCGGCCTGGGTGGCGGAAGATAGGGAAAAAGTCAACATACTCCACGCTGTATTGCTGGATCAATGCAGCCATCTTGGCGGGACACCCTATCCGTACGCGCTGCACCGTTCCCACGAGATCGCCCTGGTCTCCCTTCCGGACAAGGAACAGGTAGAAAATATGATTACCCGTGCGTTGATCTCCCGGGGAATGACACCCCCCGCGCCATCCAACAAACAATTCGCCAAAAATCTGGCAGGAAGAATGAGGAACCGCTGATGCTTCCGCTTACTCCCACATCCATTCAGATCGGCCGCCTTTTACGGGCTTCAACCACCGGTTGTGTGATCGGCTGCCAGGTCAACCAGGTGGAAAACCTGACGTTCGGCGGCATGGTGCGTATTCCCGCGGCACCCGGTTACCAGATCTTCGGGCTGGTGTATGACATCCACATCGATGATGACGGCCTTGTGCGCCAGCTGGTGACAGCCGACCACGTCAGTGATCTTCTTATACAGGATAACCGCCTTAACCGCAACATTCCGGCAGAGATCAGCGTATTGTTCATCGGTTTTCAACGCGATGGGAAAGTTTCGCACCTCATGCCACCCAGACCACCGCTGTCGCTGGATGAGATCTTTTCATGCAGTGCACAGGAAATTCTAACTTTTACGGCAAACCGGCATTTCGGGTATTTCCGGCACATCCTTGGCAACCCCGACCTGCCTGCCGCCGAACTACTGGCTGCCCATTTGCAGCAAACGAATGATGTGTACCTTCAATTGAATGACCCCGCCTGGCTTGAGGCATCTGTGAGTGAATTGGTTGTTTTGCTGCGCGACGATTATGAAACGCTCAACCGTGTGCTGGGCGCGGTCAGTGAAATCTATCAGGATTAAGGCGAGGGAAAACCATGGCTCAAAATACACTTAACTCCAACCCCGGCGAAAACCCTGAGATCGGTTATATCGTCGGCGGCTCCCTCAAAGACAGCCTGAACGCGCGCCTCACTGTTCCCGCGCATGACGTGCAGGAAGGCAGCTTTGTGGTCACGCGCAGCGGCGACTGGCAATTCTACGGACTGGTCACCAATCTTGTGCTGGGTTCCACCAACCCGCGTTTTGCCGATGAACAGAGCGAAGAACGCCTGCCGGCCAACCTTGCCCGGTTGCTGCACGGGCAAACACTGTTCACCAATCTTGAGATCCTTCCCGCGTTAATGCTGGACAGGGGTCCTGAACCTGGCACACCGCAATATGAAAGATGGATGGAAACCAATTCCGAAGGTGTTCACCCCTTGCCGGTGAAAACTGTACCCGCACATCACTCATCTGTCCGGCTGGCTGCCGAAGGCGATGTAGCTGAAATTTTCGGCGATCCGGCGGAAGGTGACGGCCGTAACTTCATCATCGGGCACACCCGTGAACAGGGACACCCGGTCTGTATTGATCTTGAAAAATTCGTACAACGTTCTTCGGGAGTATTTGGTTCCACCGGCACAGGAAAATCCTTTCTCACCCGTCTGTTGTTGGCCGGCCTGATCCGCTATAACAAATCAGCGCTGCTGGTTTTTGATATGCACAATGAATACGGTTTTGACGACACATCTTCCGACACCAACACCAGAGTACCCGGCCTGCGCTCGAAATTCCCTGCCCGGGTTCGCGTGGTAGGTCTGGGTGCGTCGGCAGCGGTGAGGGGCCGCACACCGGATTACACCCTGGAGATTGCCGAGAAGGATATCCGACCGGAAGATATTGAATTATTGACCCGGGAATTGAACCTGAAAGAGACCACGCCCACCACGCTGGACGCGCTTGTCCGCAGCTTTGGCGAGGAGCATTGGTTCCATGCGTTCCGAGAATTGCGCCCCGGAGCGACCATCGAAACCGACGACGGCAAAAAAATCCCGGCAGAAGACAGCGTGGAAGCCTGGGCGGCGCGTGAAGGCATTCATCCTGCCGCAGCCGCCGGACTGCATAGCAAATTGACCCGGGTTTTCGGGAAACCGTATATCCTGGAACAACCAGCCGCAGACGGACTGGGTGAGATCATCAAATCACTGGAAGCCGGGCAGCATGTGGTGCTGTCATTTGGCAAAAACGAGAGCGACCTGGATTACCTGCTGGTCACCAATCTACTCACGCGGCGCATCCGTGAAGCCTGGGAAAAGAAAACCAACACCTACCGCAACAGCCCCGATAAAGGTGGCGAACCGCGTCCCTTGGTGATCGTCGTTGAGGAAGCCCACAAAATGCTCAACCGTGAAATGGCTTCGCAGACCACCTTCAGCACCATCGCGCGTGAAATGCGCAAATACTACGTCACTCTGCTGGTGATCGACCAGCGCCCATCACAAATCTATGATGAAGTGATGTCACAGCTTGGTACACGTATCTCTGGCTGGCTGGGCGATGATCTCGATATCCAGGCGGTTCTCTCCGGTCTGGCAGGCAAGGATTCCCTTCGTGGCATGCTCTCCCGTTTGCAACCCAAAGAGGAAGTGCTTCTGCTGGGCTGGGGTGTTCCCATGCCGCTGCCGGTACGCTCCCGCCGTTATGACGACCGCTTCTGGAAAGAGTTGCTGGGAAAAGAGAGTAGCGATCCTGTTGATGTCGAAAAGGATATGCGCGATATGGGTTTCTGATCAACGGTCCAAACCGGCAATTACCCCGCGTTCGCAGTTTTTAACTCTGCCCGTTGAGCTTTGTCCCTGTACATACGCTGGTCTGCCAGGGTGAACGTCCCGGCTAGGTCACCTTTTACCGCAGTTGCTGCGCCGATGGACATTTCCACCCGCATATTCGAACTGATGGCGTTGTGCCTGACCAATTTTGTGCGGATGCACTCCATTTTCTTTTGAGCGGCGGCCTCATCCGTGCCAGGCATGAGTACAGCGAATTCATCTCCCCCGATCCGTGCCAGAATATCTTCCGATCGGAATACTGACTTGAGAATTTCCGCCGCCTGTTTCAATAGTTGGTCGCCGGCCGCGTGCCCCTGCGAGTCATTAACCATTTTCATTCCGTCAATATCAGTAATCAGGATGCTGATCGGGTATTCCCGTCCACCTTCAAGCCGAGACATCTCCACTTCAAAGAAAGAACGGTTATAGATTCCGGTCAGAATATCATGCGTACCCTGATACCGCAGCTTGTCTTCCATTTGCTTGCGTTCTGTCACATCCCTGGCCGCGGCGTAGATCAAATTATCGAAGGGAGCTGAGCGCCATTCGATCCATCGATAGGTCCCGTCTTTGTGCCGGTAACGGTTTTCAAAATTAATAACGGGTTCCCGGATTTGTAACCGGTTCACAGCCATTTGGGTCGCTTCTATATCATCCGGGTGGATATAATTCATAAACCTTGTACCCACCAGTTCCTCCAAAGGATACCCGAGGGTTTTTTCCCACTGAGGATTCAGGCGCCTGAATTTCCCGTCTGAATCTGCAATGCAGAGCAGGTCCAGGCTTGTATTGAAGTAGCGGTCTGTTTCCTCAATTTTCCGGCTCAAGGCCTCTTCAATCTCCTTGCGCTGTCTGAGTTCTTCCCTGGCTTTTTCCAAATTCCGGCGGATGTTGCGCACCAGAATATTCACGATCAGTCCGGTCGCAAAAAGGATCGAACTGACTATGACAAAATCCATCCAATCCGCCCGATCGTATGGTTTGGCCGTATACACCCCGGTGGCTTCACCCAAAACCAACCAGGCAATACAGATCAGCGCCAGGAGCATGCCGATCCGTACACCGAGACGGTTCAACGCCAGACTGGCAAATATGATTACAAGCGGAAAGGCAATCGCAGCAATGTCATGGATCCCTTTGCCAAAAGTGGCCAACAAGGTTATGACTGATAAAATGAATAGAACAATGATCAATCCACTGGCAGTTAAATTCCCCCTTCTGATCAATCCGTAGGGAATAACCAGAAAAAGCCCTCCCAAAGCGGTAATGATCGCCGGGAGGGTATTGGCCCAATAGATTTCAGCAATCAACACAATAGCCAGTACTATCCAGGAAATCAGTAATAGATTAACCTGGATTCGGGCGGCTTCCTGTTTTTCTTTCTCATCAATATACTGAAGAGCGCCTGAATCATCACCCATGGTAAACATATTTTATAACTTCATTCCACCAATGTGCAACCATGAAAATATCAGTCTTGAAAAAAGGAATTGAAGCCTGTCAGTTTTGTTAAAACAGGAAAATTAGACGCCCGCGCCTGCCTGGAATAACAGCCAGACTACAACGGCGATAGCCAGTCCAAAGATCACACCGGCGATGACCTGACGGGGTGTGTGGCCCAGCACTTCCTTTAGCTGTTTCTCATTCAAGGGTTGTCCGGTGAACAATTCATTGATCATACGGTTGATGCGCTCGGCATGCATACCTGCCTGACGCCGTACCCCGGCAGCGTCATATATGACGATCATAGTAATGGCCATCGCCAACGCGAAAACCCCTGAATCGAAACCCATAAATAAACCGATCGAGAGGGTGGTTGCAGACATCAGCGCCGAATGCGAACTGGGCATCCCGCCTGAACTGAACCACAATCCCCAATTCCAGCGGCGGGTACGGGCATAGTGGACAAAGGGTTTAACACCCTGGGCCAGAAACCACCCGGCCAGGGCAGAGATGAGCATTCCATTGTGCAACAGATCTTCGATCATTCCTCTTCCGGTTCGTCCATCCGGGTATCAACCCCCAGGGTGCGCACGCGCAATTCAGCCTGATCCAGCAGTTGCTGGCAATATTTGGCCAATTTTTGTCCCCGTTCAAACCAAGCGATGGTTGCTTCAAGATCGGTTTGTTCCTGTTCCAACAGCGAGACAATGCCTTCCAATTCAGCGTATGCCTCTTCGTAGGTCAATTCTTCAACAGGGGTCAGTGTGACAGATGCTTTTGATTTGGGCATTATGTTATTTTAGTCCAGACTGATTGATTCTACCCGGCTGATTGCGGATCCGTGCCCGAACAGGGTGTTGGTCCGCGCATTCTCAGCCAATTGTGCCGCTGAACGTACGATCGTACCATCTTCTGTTCGCACCAGGGAATAGCCGCGTCGCAAAACAGCGTTTGGATTCAACACATTTAACTTCCCGATGGCATTTTGACATTGGATCCGGGAAAATCCGAGTATCGTTATTATGGCGTGGTCTGTCCGGGTGGACAGGGAATCCACCTGCTGGCGTTCCCGTTCAACCCGGCGCAATGGCGATTCCCGCTCCAACCGGGATTTGGATTGATCCAAACCGGCTCGCGTGTCGGACAGCATACCCACGACCCGGTAGTTCAGATCGTCACGGATCGCATCCACTTCCCTCAATAAGTCTTCCGTTGACGGCGTGGCCATCACTGCTGCCCCTGTGGGCGTGGGAGCCCGAAGATCTGCCGCGAAATCCGCCAGGGTGAAATCCGTTTCATGGCCAATGCCGGTCACAACCGGTGCTTCTGATTCCGCCACCGCACGTACCACACCTTCATCATTGAAAGCCCACAGGTCTTCCATCGATCCGCCACCCCGTGCCACGAGGATAACATCCGGTTTAATTTCGCTATTTAATCGCCGAATGGCTCTAATGATCTCACCCGGCGCTTCCGTTCCCTGCACGGCAGCCGGGGAGACAATGACCTCTGCGAGACAATAACGTCCACGTAATGTGTTCAACATATCCTGAAGGGCTGCACCGGTGGCTGACGTCACAATTCCGATCACATCGGGACGCTCTGGAATGGGACGTTTGCGCTCTTCATCGAACCAGCCGTCGGCTTCAAGACGGGCTTTCAGCCGCATGAACTCCTGGAAAAGCTCACCTTCGCCACGCATGCGTACGGTATTCACATAAAGTTGGTAGGTGCCATCGCGTTCATAAATCGAGACCGCCCCGTGCGCCTCAATCTGTGAACCAACCTGAAATTCGGGTACGCGGAAGGCGGCAGAACGCCAGATGACGCATTTGATGGCAGCTCCACTGTCTTTCAGTGTAAAGTAGATGTGGCCGGAAGCCGGGCGCGAGAGGTTGGAGACCTCTCCCGCAATCCATACATCCTGCAACAGGGAATCACTCTCCACCAGGGTGCGCATATAACGGGTGATCTCGGATACTGTAAATGAAGACGGTCTGACCAGTGGAATTTGAAACATGAGTTAACTTTAACCTCGCCCGGTAAGACTGTCAATTATGTTAGAATACCAGCAGTAATGGAACACATCTGGTCCCCCTGGAGAATGAACTACATTATGAACCACGAGCATAAGGATGGCTGCATCTTTTGTGATGCATTGCAGTCTCCTGATGGCACAGAAAACCTGATAGCCTACCGGGGTAAGAATTCATTTGTTATTTTGAACCGCTATCCCTACACCAATGGGCATTTAATGGTTGTGCCTGTTGCTCACCAACCATCCATAGAGTTGCTGGATGTGGAAACTCGTAACGAAATCATGCAGCTGATCAACACATCGATTAAAGTCCTGCGGACTGTCTATTCACCTGAAGGATTTAATGTTGGCACTAACATTGGAGATGTTGCCGGCGCTGGAGTAGCCTGCCATGTACATTTCCATATTGTTCCCCGATGGGCAGGCGATACAAACTTTATGACCACAACCGGTATGGTGCGCGTATTACCGGAAGAGCTCTGCCAGACATACGAACGGATCATCAAAGCCTGGCCTGTCTGACATCAGAGATAATAAATAATGCAAAAGTCTGCCGGTGGCAGACTTTTTTAATACAGGGATAGACGGTTGGATTCTAATCAGAGGACAAAAGGTCCTTTTCTCCAAGAACCGTGTCAATTTGCTCCATGATATCAGGGGTGAGTTTTTGAACCACATCCAGGGCTTTCATGTTTTCCCGCACCTGTTCCACCCGGCTGGCACCGGTGATCACAGTGCTCACGTTGGGATTCTTCAGGCACCATGCCAGAGCCATTTGAGCCAAGGGAACGCCCAGATTACCGGCAATGACCTGTAACTGCCTGACTCTGGAAATGGCATCCTGATTTGTCAACTGTTCATGCAGCCATTCATAGCCGGGGAGCTTGCCCCGCGAACCTTCGGGGATGCCGTCATTATATTTTCCGGTCAACAAACCTGAGGCCAGCGGGCTCCAGATGGTTGATCCATAACCATAATCCTTGAAGAGACGGGCATATCCCACCTCAAACCTGTGCCGGTAGAACATGTTGTATTGCGGTTGCTCCATAACCGGTTTATGCAAATGGTGTCGTTCGGCAATCTCTATGGCTGCGATTATCTCCCCGGCAGACCATTCAGACGTTCCCCAGTACAGCGCCTTTCCCCATTCCACAATATTGTGCATTGCCCAGACAGTCTCTTCAATAGGTGTTGTCGGGTCCGGCCTGTGGCAATAGATCAGGTCAACATACTCCATATCCAGGCGTTTCAATGAACCATTGATCCCTTCGATAAGGTATTTCCGGTTGAGGGTATCCTTTTCATTCACACCATCATTCAAGCCCCAGAACAGCTTGGTTGAGATCAGGTAACTACTTCGACGCCAGCCCAGTTTCTTCAAGGCCGCACCCATGATTTCTTCCGATTTTCCTCCGGCGTAGATCTCGGCATTATCAAAAAAATTCACACCGGCTTCATAGGCAGCCGACATGGCTTCAATGGCTGTATCCACGCCAACCTGGTTATGGAAAGTGACCCATGAACCCAACGATAAGGCACTGACCCTGATACCGGAACGTCCCAAATGACGATATTCCATAATTTCACCTCCACTTCCTGCATATAACTGTCCAACCATTCTATCATTCGCCTGACAGAAGTTATTTATGCAAGACATACTCACAGCATACCAATCTCCAGATTACGAATTCTCATTCTGCCGGAAAGGCACAGGTAGACCGACTACCAGGATTACATGTGAGAGTACAGCTCGTAAGCGATGATGGTATCAGAAGGGTTGCAGGATTATGCGTTACCTTTTGATCTAATGATCCACCCACAATTTTGTCATTATTGAATATATTGAACCAATTTCACGTACAATAAGTTAGCGTTTATTCTGAAACAACGCCCAGGGTTCGAAGGGTTATAATGATTCCTGATTCAACAGCACGATTGTAGGGGAAAGCTCTTGATCATTTGGGATTTCAATCCATATTCAATTTCACTACTGGTTACCGGAATCTTCTCACTGGCGCTCTCCATCCTGTTATTCATGCGATGGAATCGCGATTGTCTCATTCTGGCATTTGCCCTGCTATTCACTGCCGAATGGAATTTTTTCGTCGGATTTGAAAGCGCCGTTCAAAATCCCGAGATCAAAATTCTGTTCGCCAAGTTTAGTTACTTTGGGGTGTTTAACTGCCTGCCTCTGTTCTTGATCTTCGTGATGGATTATTTCGGTTTACGTCAATATATAAACCGGTTCAGGATATTTCTTCTCTGGGTAATACCGGCGGTTGTAATTACCCTTGCTGCCACGAACGATCTGCATTTTCTGATCTGGAAAGGCTTTGTTACCCCTTCGGACTCTCCTTATAAAACATTAGTTTACCTTCGGGGATCTCTGTACTGGCTGGGTGTCGTATATAACTATCTGATTACCATCGCGATGGGAGTCCTTCTCTTTGTAAAATTCACGCGTTCGCGTTTCACCACATATCGAACGCAGGCTTTTATCATTTTCTTAAGTATCATTCCACCTCTTCTGGCGAATGTTTTCTACATTGCGCGCATACCACAAATACGGTATCTGGATCTCACCCCCTTTGGGTTTTTCCTTACAGGTCTATTGCTTTTCCTGGGCCTGACAAAATACAAATTACTGGAAATTGCCCCTGTCGCCAGAGAGATGCTGTTTGATGATCTTTCTGACGCACTGATTGTCATTGATATGAACCATCATATTGCAGACCTGAATTTGAGTGCAAAGAAACATCTGAGGTATCCCGCAGAACAATGGAGGGGAGTCCCTCTGACTGAAGGATTAATGGATATTCCCGGCCTCAAGGAAGCGATTCACAAAGAAAATGACTTTGTTATTGAATCAACACCCGGACCGGATATTACTCTGGAAATCGAAGGGAAAAAAGTATCACAGAATAAAGGCATTCAATCCGGCTGGCTTCTCGCTGTGCGTGACATCAGTGAACGCAAGAACCATGAGAAGATCGAAGTCGACCGTCGTGAATTTGCCGAAGCGTTACGCGATGTCTCATTTGCCATAAACAGTACCCTTAACCTGGATGAAGTGCTGGACCGGATTCTTGCGAATGTGTTCAAGTTCCTGACATGCAACATGGCTAATATTGTACTGATCGAAAATGGAATTGGTCGTGTGAAATGCTTCCACGGTTACATAAGTGAGAAAGAGATCGAGTGGGTTAAGGCTGCCACATTCAAGGTCGCCGAAGTCCCCAACTTAAAAATGATGATCGAGACTGGCAAACCGATGTTCATCACCGACACACGCCTGGTGGATTTCTTCTCCAATCCCAATGTACTCAGTTACATGGGCGCACCGATCAAGGTCAAAGACGAGGTCATCGGTTTTCTGAACCTGGATTCCGATAAACCCAACACATACAATTCGATGGAAGAGTGCGACCGACTGCAAACCTTTGCCGACCTGGCCGGTATTGCCATCGACAATGCCCGTATGTACGCAAAAATGACAGAGAGCGCCATCATCGACTCGCTAACCGGCGTCAACAATCGACGGAATCTTTTATCCATCGCTGAAAAGGAATTCGAGCGGTCCATCCGTTATAAGACACCTTTATCCATCATCATGCTGGATATTGATAATTTCAAAGAGATCAATGACACTTTCGGTCATCTGGCAGGAGATATCGTCCTGTCACGGGTTGGAACCACCCTGACAGAATTTATCCGGGTGATGGATATTGCAGGACGTTACGGCGGTGATGAATTTTGCATCATCCTGCCTGAGACAAACCTGAGGGACGCCCGGGCAGCCGCCCGCAGGCTACTAACAGAATTCCACAAAATTGAGGTCCCCAGTATCGGGTCAACCAATTATCTTCAGGCAAGTATGGGCGTGGCTGCAAAAAACGAGAAAACGACCAGCCTCGAAGACCTTTTGGCCAGAGTCGACAAGGCCATGTATAAAGCCAAGAATCTTGGCCGAAACCGGGTAGAGAGCGGTTGATCAGGATCCGGCGAAAAGGGCGGTTATATCCCCGGTAGACCGGAATATGTGGTTGGGTCCGCAACTTTCGAATACATCGGGGTCCGTGTAACCCCATAGTACAGCCCCGAACGGTATGCTGGCGTTCCGTGAAGCTTCAAGGTCACGGATCTCGTCTCCGATGCTGATGACTTCTGACGGATCGACTTTAAATTTCCGGAGCACTTTCTCATACCGGCCCTTCTTGCCAAAGATCGAACTGCCACATTCAAAATGTGAGAAATACTCCGCCGTTTCCTCTCCGAGCACACCGACAACGTTCTCATAGGAATTGGAACTGACCACGACCAGGATGATTCCAAGTTCAGCCAGATCTTTAATCACCGCCTCGATCCCATCAAAAAGCGTGATCTGATGGATATTTTTCAACATGAGCTTGCGGACATTGCGTCCGATTAGAGCCAGTTTCCATCTGGGAAATTTCAAATAATCAATCAGTTCTCTGACAGGAAGCCTGCGCAACCGGGGGACATCATCCAGGCTCACATGGTCAATATGATATTGGTCTGCAAGATGGTCGAGGATGCTTAAAAGAAACGGAAATGAATCTGCCAGCGTGCCATCAAAATCAAAAATCGCCAGTTTGTATGTCATAAAATTCCCATAATGGTATTTCATATTTGTGATCTTTTACACTACAATAAACCCACTGCTATGCAGTATTGTAATCGAAACAGGTTACGGTTTGCTTAAAAACGATTTATGAAATTGTTAACTCTTCAGGAGAATTATCAATGAAAGCCGTTGTCATCGAA
>CAYRHB010000018.1:35697-38104 GCA_964424035.1 uncultured Leptolinea sp. | reverse complement strand
TTGTAGTGCCGCCCGGGGTAGAACGTCGTCGTCCCATTGAGTGTGCCGCGCATCAACTGTGTACCGATCTAGGTCTTTTGCCGTAGCATGGCGCTTGAATTGTGGTTAAAGCGGGTGATATTAGAGCTTTCTCACTTTAAAATAAAATTCATTTTGGGTCAAGTAATTTGTAAGGAAGCGAAAAAAATTTATTAAACAACTTCTTCATTTGTCTAACTCGCAACCCTCAACTATTTTTTCCACGACTTGAATAATATTGAGTGAGTAAACCAGAAGTTAGCATAATTAATGTGAAAATTATTCCAACACTTAATCCAAACAGGAGGTTATTATGATCCATAGAATTATGTTCAAGACCGAATAATAATCCAGCCACTAAACCAGATATTATTCCTATTGAGAAAAACCGTTTTGGAAATAAGTGGAAAATGATAATTGTTGTAAATCCTAATATGAAAATTAGCAATCGACGGATTAATTCCATATTAAACATTTATTTTCCCTTGTCTTTTCATATTCCTAGCTGCAAATTATAAATTCTTTTTCCCTTCAAATCCATAACCTCCAAAAAGCTAGGAGCATTACCATGATTGTATTCTGACGCAAGAACATCTATGATTCCATCAATTAGTGCAGAAGGTATTAGTGTACCAATTGCTGACATAATGAAAGAGTTTGCGGTTGCTTCGTCGACTACAAATACTTGATTTTGGTCATCATAATATGATTTTTTTGTATAATAATAATCATCGAGTGCCGTAGCTGCTGTAGATGTCCAGCTAGCAGTTGTCTCTAATGGGTTTGTAATAGAAGTGTGAACTTCTGGAATTAATAACAATTCAAAATGAAATCCAATATAATCAAAAAGTATAGCAATATCTTGACTTAAAATTGAAATATTTTGTAAATCTGAATGAAAATACACATTTATTAACATTGGATAATACTCATTCTTCAACCATTCCTCATAACTCATGCCTCCTGAACAACCAATATTTCCCCATCTAATACATACCCCATGATCTTCTGAGTATGAAATTCCATTACTAAATATGTTGTTACGCTGATTTGCTTCCGAAGTTATGTTTGTCTCTTTTTTTGCTCTTTCGCCTTTATTTCTTTCCAAGATGTAAGTCTTCCATCTCTTCAGATCACCGGATCTATCAATTTTAGAACCAGAATCGCTAATACCATAATCAATTCCATGTCCGCTGGGATCGCTGTACCGGACCGGGTTGTTCAGCACGTACGCGTACCGGTCAAACGCGGACGCCTTCCCCGGTTCGGGGATGAGCGTGTCCGCCTGGGTGAAGTGGCCGGTCAGCGGGTCATAGAAGCGGGCGATATAGTAGTCCAGTCCCAGTTCGGCCTGGGCCAGCTGGCCGGTATACCGGTACTGGGTGGGGGTATTGCCCTGCGTTAACCGGATCTCTCCGAACGCCGTGTACTGGATGCCGCTGTGCAGCGTCCCATCAGCGTTGGCGGTGGTGCTGGTTGATCCCAGGTGGTCTGAGAGCACAAGGTAGGGGCGAAGCATCCGGTGCATAGCCTGCCAGTAATGTGTAGTAAATCTCCGGATGCTTCGCCCGTACACACGTCCGGTCAGCGGGTCCGCTACGCAGAAAGCGTGCGACGTAGGTTTCCAGTCCCAGTTCGGCCTGGGCCAGCTGGCCATATGTGGATGTCAGACATGCCGGGATTCTTCACCCCTGCGGGGCTCAGAATGACGGATTGCGGACGCCTTCCCCGGTTCGGGGATGATGCTGTCTGCCTGAGTGAAGTGGCCGGTCAGCGGGTCGTACCAGCGTGCGACATAATAGTCCAGTCCCAGTTCGGCCTGGGTTAGTTGGATGGGGTAGAAGTACGATGTACTCAGCCGACGGGTCGAAAACTTAATAAGATCAAGATTATTGATGTTTTTTATGGGTAAAAGCTGATTAGGAGTTTTGAGCCCGCAAATAATCCAGATACTCTTGAGAGAAGTACTCATGATCAATGCGAAATTCTAACCCTAACCTGTATGCTACTATCGTTAGTACCATTGCGGGGCTACATAACCAGCCTTCAATTACACCTCTATATGACCCCTTGGTTGCCATTCTTTTATGTACTTCTAGTAGATCATATATCAATTCCTCTAACAAGACGAAATTTTTTTGGGAAATAGCTTCTATGCATTTTCCAATAATGAATGTATCTTTGACTTTTTCTTTCGCCAATAACTTTTTCACAGATATTTCAATACTATCTAATTCCGGGAAACATAGACCCAATATTCCATACGCTTGATAATAAACCAGAGATTTGTTTGTTTGCAGATTGGTCGAGTATTCCAGCCATACTTTCATCAATTCTTCTTTTTTGTTCGTAATGTTAGATAATATGTAAACATCTATTAATTGATTAG